>DAORUG010000006.1:0-41843 GCA_035433125.1 Flavobacterium sp. | reverse complement strand
ACGACTGGTTTTTGGTGTTTTTCAGCCAAAGCCAATTGCCTTTCGAAAACGGATTGTTGTACTTCAAATGAAGTTTCGCTTCTTTTATCCAATCCACATTCGCCAAGCGCCAAACATTCGGGCAAAGCCAATTTTCCGTCAACAATTTGAAAATCACTTTCTAATCTATTTTCGTCAATATATAAAGGATGAATTCCGATGGAATAATACGGAATCGCATCATCAAATTCTTGTGGATATTGATTGACCAACTCCAACACATCAGGTTGATTTGTAAATTGATGCGTATGTAGATTGAAGTATTGCATTAGTCGTGGAATTTTTTTACTCCTGCTTTAATTTCGATTTTCAAATCGTTTTCCAATGGTACTTTCGGGCAGGAATATTTATGATTATAAGCACATAACGGATTGTAAGCCTTATTAAAATCAATAACGATTGTATCTCCAGTTGGCGTTTTCATATCGATATATTTTCCGCCAATATAACTTTCCTTTCCGCAAGTTAAATCAGAAAAAGGCAAGAACAAATAGTCTTTGTATTCTTCTAGTTTAGATAATTCTATGTTTTGGTAAATATTCAATTGGAAGGGTTTTCCATCAATTTCAAAATGAGCTTCACCGTATTTTACATACATTGGTTTTCTTGTAGTTGAAGTCTTCATTTCGAACGGCTTTTCGTTCTCGGTTCTAACGAATTTTGCAATGACAAAGAACTTTTCGCTGATTGGATAAAAATCTAATGTCTTGAAAACCGCTAAATCTTCTGTCATCAATGGACTGGTTTTGGCATCGGCATATTCGGTATTTAAGTCTTTTTGAAATTTTTCGACAGCCGCGACATCGAATTTTTCTTGGGCAAAACCCAAATTGAATAGTACTAAAAACAGTAAAGTTAGAATCGTTTTCATCTTATAAATTTTAGCAAAAATAGTTTAAAAGTTAGAAAGCTACAACGTTTATATTTTGGAGAGAATGTTTTCAATTCCGCGAATCCTAGCCCAGATAGAAGTGGAAATCCTTTTATTTTTTTCTTTTAAAAAAATAAAAGATTGGAGCGGATAGCTGGAAAAAGCTCCTAAAAATCTTTGTAGCTTTGCAAACTAGAAATTTTCTTATGCTTAGAACCGGGCTTCGTAGTTACATCAATAATTTTAAGGGCTTCCGACGTGAGGTTTGGATTTTGGCGCTCATCACTTTTATCAATCGTGCAGGAACGATGGTTTTGCCTTTTTTATCCAAATATTTGAAGGAAAATCTGGATTTTACGTATGGTGAAGTGGGATGGATTATGGTGGCTTTTGGTTTGGGTTCAATGCTTGGTTCGTGGTTGGGCGGCAAATTGACTGATAAAATTGGGTTTTATAAAATAATGGTTTTTAGCCTTTTTACGAGTGGAATTCTGTTTTTTGTTATGCAATACATCACTAGTTTTTGGGGATTGTGTCTGGGAATGTTTGGGATTATGACCATTGCCGATATGTTTCGACCGGCAATGTTTGTGTCTTTGAGTGTGTATGCCAAACCCGAAAATAGGGTTCGTGCCTTGTCGTTAGTGCGTTTGGCTGTAAATCTTGGTTTCGCAGCAGGCCCAACTCTTGGCGGTTTAATTATTTTAGGAATGGGTTATCCAGGTTTGTTTTGGATTGACGGAAGTTCTTGTATTATTGCCATTCTGATTTTTGTTTTGATGGTCAAAGAGAAAAAAAGAATTCCGCTAGCAGTTGGTGAAAACCCTACAACTGTAATCCGAAAATCCATTTACAAAGACAAACCGTTTTGGCTGCTCTTATTCACCATTTTTATTATTGTGATGGTGTTTTTCCAAATATTTACTACCCTTCCGTTGTATCACAATGAAAAATTTGGCTTGACCGAATTCCAAACCGGAATGCTTCTTTCCTTGAACGGATTGCTGGTTTTCCTTTTTGAAATGCCTATTGTGAGCATAGTGGAACGAAAAAATCTAAACAAAATTAAAATTATTGCGTATGGCGCTTTGTGCGTTTCGTTAGGATATTATGTCTTATTACTTGATTTTTGGGTTCCTATATTAGTGATAAGCATTATTTTCCTGAGTTTTGGAGAAATCTTGGCATTTCCTTTTTCGAATGCTGTGGCACTCAACCGAGCACCAAAAGGGCAAGAAGGAGAATATATGGGCTTGTTTACAATGAGTTTTAGCCTAGCTCACATTGCTTGTTCCAAAACTGGACTCGATATCATAGCACATTTTGGGTATCTCACCAATTGGGTTTTTATGGGAACTTTAGGAATGGTAGCCGTTTTATGCTGTATTTGGCTGAATCGAATGTTGATTGCCGAAAAAAGAATGTCAGCCTAACTACCATTTATTTGTAGTAATCCTGAGCGCAGTTGAAAGATAAACTTAAAATTTAGTTAAATAACTATAAAAATAGTTTATTAACTAAAAATATAGTTGTATGTTTGTTCCAAGAAAGACAAAAACGATACAACTATGCAAAAACTGACCAACAAAGAAGAGGAAATTATGCAAATTTTATGGAAGCTGGAAAAAGCTTTCGTAAAAGAAGTTCTAGCCGAAATCACTGAAGAACAGCCTCATTACAACACCCTTTCAACCATTATCAGAAACCTTGAAGAAAAAGGTTTTGTGTCGCACAATGCTTTTGGCAACACGCATCAATACTTTCCTATCGTGAAGATGGAAGACTACAGAAAGCGGTTTATGAACACGGCAATTGATACGTATTTTGATAGTTCCTATAAAAATATGGTGTCTTTTTTTGCCAAAGAAGAAAAAATATCAGCCGAGGAATTACGCGAGATTTTAGCGATGATTGAAAATAAATAATCGTATGGAAACGCTATTCATTTACCTCATCAAATCAAGTGGTTTAATAGGAATGTTTTATTTGTCCTATCACATTTTGTTGCGAAAAGAAACTTTTTTCAACAGCAATCGTTGGTTTTTATTGGCGGGATTAATCAGCTCGGTAGTATTGCCATTGGTTGTTTATACAAAAATAGTTTGGGTTGACCCTACTCCAACCAATTTTGATTGGTCGAAAATTCCTGTGACAAATACTGTCGAAAATGAAGTATTTGAAATCAATTGGTATTTATTTTTTGCTTTTGTTTATTCCATTGGAATTCTGGCATTCTTAGTGAAATTCGCTTTTGATTTTTTCAGTCTTTCTAAAGTTCTCAAAGGCAAAACCATCCAGCATCAAGCCGATTTCAAGTTTATCGATGTAAATGAAAATGTTTCTCCTTTTTCCTATTTCAATTCTATCGTGTATAATTCATCACTATACAGCGAGACGGAATTGGAAAATATTTTGGAACACGAAAAAGTACACAGCTCACAAAATCATACCATTGACGTTTTGATTTCGAGATTGTTTTGTATCGTTTTTTGGTTCAATCCGTTGGTTTGGTTCTACAAAAACGCCATCTCACAAAATCTGGAATTCATCGCCGACAGCGAAGCTTCCAAAATCATTTCCGACAAAAAAGCCTATCAATTGACGCTTTTAAAAATAACAACACAGGAAAATTGTGTTGCCATTACCAATCATTTTTATCAATCATTAATCAAAAAACGAATCGTTATGTTAAACAAAAATCAATCAAACAAAAGGAATTCTTGGAAGTATTTATTTGTACTTCCATTATTAGGTGCATTTGTATTTTTCTTTCAGGTGAAAGTCATTGCGCAGGAAAAAGTATCAGAGCAAACTGTAGTTGAAAATTCAAAAACAGTAGAAAATTCGGTAGATGTTTACAAAATAAACAAAAATACTACCGATGCAGAATTAAAGGAAAAAATTAAAACTTTAAAAGAAAAATACGATGTAACACTTGCTTTTTCGGGTGTAGAAAGAAACTCTAAAAATGAATTAACTGCTATTGAAGTTGATTTGAAAAAAGGGAAAGAAATTACAAAAAAAATGGCAACTAAAGGGACAGAGGCTATCAAATCATTTGGAATTATCATTTCTAAAAATGAAAATGGAAAACTGACTGTTGATTTTGGTACTGACGAGGGTGTAATCAACTCTAAAAACAGTATTGTATCTGCTAAAGAGACTTTGCCAATTGAAAAAGAAATTTTTATCGATGGAGCCAAAGTGAGCCAAGAGGATTTGGATAAATTAGATCCAAATGAAATTGAAAGTATGGATGTTACTAAAAAATCCGACAAAGGGACCATTCGAATTGTTACCAAAAAATTCTCTAAAACACTAAATGACAATGACATCTATATTAATGACGAAAAAGTAGATAAAAACGAACTCTTACTTCTAGATCAGAATACTATTCAGAAAATGGATGTCAATAAAAACGAAAAAACAATTAAAATTACAACCAAAACAATCCATCAATCAGCGGATAATATTGATATTCCAACGCCACCAACACCACCAGTACCACCTTCATTTACATTTAAAACTCCAAAACCTCCAGTTTTTCCGAAGGCACCAAAAGCACCAAAAGGAGACCCAACAAATGGAGACAAAAAAGCTTGGAAAGAATATGAAAACAAAATGGAGGATTTCAATAAAAAAATGGAAGCACTAGAACCACAAATGAAAGCCTTTGACAAACAAATGGAAGAATTTGAAAAAGAAATGGAACCTTTTAATGCCGAAATGGAGGCTTTTGAAAAAAAAATGAAAACCTACGAATTGCAAATGGAAAAATACGAAGCTAAAATGAAAGCGGAAATAGGAAAATAATTTTTCAACTAATACCCTAAAGACGGTCCTTCATCAAGACCGTCTTTTTTTATATCTTTGTAAAAAAAATAATCTATGTTCAAAATTTTAGCCAAAATAAACAAGCTAATTCTACCAAGTTTTACTAAAAGCGGACTGGATTTGGCCAAAGCCAAGAAATGGCAAATGGCAATCATTGGTTATCGATATTATGTAACTACAAGAGCATTAGATTGTTGATTTCAAATTTTAGAATGCAAATTTCTAATATAGAAAAAAAATGATTTAATTTTAATTTACTATTTGCAAGATTGCAAAAATTACCTATATTTGCACCCACAAAATAGGCCTTGTGGCGCAACTGAATAGCGCACTTGATTACGGCTCAAGAGGTTACTGGTTTGAATCCAGTCAAGGTCACTTAAGAATGAAAAGCTTACACGAAAGTGTAGGCTTTTTTTGTGAATATTTGGTTTTGAGCTTGCTCAAGAAACCAAATATTTACAAAAAAAGTTTTCAATCAAAGATTGAAAAAGCTTTTCATTTCCACTACGGAGCACAATCTGGAAGGACGAAGTCAATCAGTCAAGGTCACGAATAAATAAAAAAGTCTAAAAAAAATCAAGTTCACTTGAAATTATTTTTGGACTTTTTTTATTTTCAAAGCGGAGCTTTGTGGATGTTGCGAAGCAAAATCCAGTCGAGTTCTATTGAAATAAACTTTATTATATTGATTTATTAGAACATCTAACGCCTATAAGTAATCACTTTATAAACTCCAGGCGTGGTAATCACTTTTTTCGTTTCCGGTGAATAGGCATTTGGGTTTCCTTGTTTTTTTTCTTCATCACTCAAATCTACCGACGATTTAAAAGTACGTCCAAAAACTCTGGTTACTGCGTTGTGCCAAGTTTCATCACCATTCATCAATCGTGTCGGCATCCATTGTTCATTTTCATAACGACCTTCCCATACTTGTCCAATATAACCAATCTCTCCCTTCTTTGTGGATTCAAAAAAGATTTTTAAGTTCATTCCAAAGACAGTAAATTCTTCCTCCGCAGTTTGAATGATGATTCCAAAACAAGGTTCGTCGGGTCTTTCGTAAACGACTTTTAATTTGTAATCACCAAAAGTCAATTCAGGTCCTTGTTCGTTCCCTTCTTTTAAAACCGCTTGCATTTTTCCAGTTCCTTGGTATTTTTTGATTAAATGTTGCACTTCATTCAATACAGCATATCCTTTTTTGAACAAGAAATCATCTGAGGCATCTTCGATTCCAAATGGCGAAAAACAAATGGCATCGTGTTGTCCGTAAGCATAATAGGCTCTTCCAACTTCTGCTTTAGATTCAGGAATAAGCAAAGGATTATCGGCACGGTGGTACATTGCTACTATTTCTTTGAAATTAGGCAAATAAATATCAGGGGATTGAATATCGATGGCTGGTGCTGCCGCTTTCCAAATATCCATTACTCTAGAAACGGGTCCGCCATTTGGGTAAACGCCTGGTAAATCTTCCGGTTTTTGAACAATCCAAGCGTTGACCATCATCGGTAAATTGTATTGTTCTCTTCCCGATTTTGCCACAAAATTGATGTAAGTTGCATATTGCCAGGTGGTGAAGAATGCTTTCGATTCTGGTGTATCTCCAAAAATGGCTGTCCAAGTTCCCTCGGTTTTGAAATTATTTTTGGCCCAAGCCGATTTTACGTAGTCATCCAAATTAGCTTTGTTCTTTACTAAATAACTCATAAGTTCCTTTGGAACTTGCTTTTTATAAAGTTCCAATGATACTTGATTGTAATCGATGTCTTGAAACATTCCAACCTCGTTTTCAGGCTGCATCAAGATTACGGTTTGGTCTTTGTCATACGCTTTTACGTGATTCATTATAGCTGCAAAGGCTTTCGCATCGGCAATTTTGGTGGCTTCACAAAAAGGAGAAAGCGTTTCTATGGCTCTTCCGTCTTTGGTTTTAACTCTAAAAAAACGTTTGGTATCTTTTTTTACCCAAAGTGGCGCATAACTGGATTCTCCATTTTTCCAACTGGCGAACCACAACAGGCAAACTTTTAGATTGTTATTTTTGGCATTGTCAATAATGGCATCGACCAAACTAAAATCATAAACGCCTTCTTGAGGTTCAATTTGTTCCCAAGCTGTGGTTACAAAAACTGAATTGAGGTTCATTGATTTTAAAGTTGGAAATAAAGGTTTCAAATACTCCACTGTCGATGCGGAGGAGTTGTGAACTTCTCCAGCTATCATCAAAAACGGTTTGTCATCGACCATTAATTGTGTCAATCCGTTTGCCTTTTTTAGATAAGGTATTTTTTGTGCGTTTACTATTGAAAACGAGAATGCTAGAAAAAATGAGAGAAAAATTTTTGTTTTTTTCATTTTGAAATTATTTTAGTTGCTTGTTTGTGCTTGCGCCTGTCCTTGAAATAAAACATTAAGTGAAATGCCATTCCAATCTAATCCCATCGTAATTCCATAAACAATTTTTGGTGTTGGTGAGTTTTCTAATAGAATTTTATCGTCTTCATTTATAATTCCATCCCCGCTTTTGTCCACAAATTTTACGTCGCCAGGACGAGTACTGGAAAAATGAGCAGAATTGTCAATTTCTTCTTGGTTTTGATAAATCCCATCAGCTTGGTAAACGAGTAAATAATCTATAGGGCTTCCAGTTCTTCTTTGCCATGCTGGAATGTTAGCAGCTTCGTCTATAAATATAATTTTGCTTTTGGCATAAGAGAGCTGACCTCCTAATGAATACCCTACTTCTTTAATTTTATTTCTATGATTTAGCTGTATTTCAAATCCTTGGTTAGAAACTTTACCAATGTTTTCGTCAGGCAATGTAATCCCTGTGTAAAGAGGTACAGAAGCATTTCGTGGCGACAATATGTCTGATCTATTTTCATAAAAAGCATCGATACTTCCTTCTAACAAACCTCTTTTCAATCTGAAATCCACACCTACATTTATTTTCTCAGCAGTTTCCCAAGTAATGTTTGGATTTGGAACTTTTCCGGGAGTTAAACCTTGTGTTCTTGATGGATCTTCTCCAAAAATATAGGAATTGCTTAAATCATAAAACTGTAAAAACTGAAAATTATCTACACGATCGTTACCAAGTAAACCCCAAGAGCCTCTTAATTTCAATTCTGTTAACAAGCCTTTTTTGAAGAAATTTTCTTCCGATATTCTCCAACCCATAGATGCTGCAGGGAAAAAACCATATCTATTATCTTCTGGAAAATTGGCAGAGCCATCATATCGGAGTGTAATATCCAATAAATACTTATCATCGTAGGCGTAATTGAATTTACCGAAGTAATTTATTCTTGCATTTTGATATCCTTTACCATCATTCCGAATATTTTCATCAGAACCGCTGAATAAATAAGGAATAGATTCCGAAATTAATCCGTCTCGTGATGCGGCGATGTACTCTCCTTCTTGTTCATATTGCTCAAAAGCAACAAAAGAACTTATAGTATGTTTATCGAAAGTTTTATTGTATCCTAACTTGATGTGATAGGTTTTATTCAATTCTTCACTGTATTGTTGAAACAAGCTGATATTGTTAGCTGATTCTAGCTTTAAATTATTATACTCTCCTGTTGCTTCATCGTATTCATATCTATCATAAGGTTTCGACAAATCTTTTCTCGTGGTGGTATAGAAATCGATTGCGGCGTAACCTGAAGCGTACAATCCTTTTGTAATAAAGGGCAAATCCCAATTAAAAGAAAATTTAGAATCGAATTTTTTGGTGTTTGTTTCCTTGCTTCCACTATCGCCATTGACCAAACCAATTGGACTTCCGACATTGGTTTCAGCTATTAAACCATTTTCGAAATAAGGAAAATCATACGGTTTTTGTACAAAAACTTGCCGAATTAAAGCGTCTGTATCGATAGTTGGTGCGTTTTTATCTCCTATCCTGGCAGCCAAATCAAAACCCAATTTGAAGTTTTTTGATAATTGAGTATCTATATTAGAACGAATGTTGTATTGTTTGTATCCATAAGCATCCCCTTTATATAATGCGTCCTGATCTAATAATTGAGCGGATAAATAAAATTGTGTTTTCTCACTTCCCCCGCTCACACTTGCTGCATATTGATATTGTGGCGTCCATTCATCCACAACAACATCCCACCAATCGGTATCTCCCCAAACCGAACTGTCTATGGTTCCGTTTCGATATTGTCTGATGATGCTTTGAAACTCGGTAGGTCTTCCGTTTCGGGTATTGAGCTCGTCAACCCAGGTTAAGTATTGTTGAGCCCCCATCAGTTTTGGTCTTCTTGTAGCTTGAGAAAAAGAATAATTATGATTGAAGCTAACAACGGTTTCTCCTTTTTTACCTCTTTTGGTCGTAACCAAAATAACTCCGTTTGCAGCTTGAGCACCATATATTGCGGCGGCGGCGTCTTTCAAAACAGAAATACTTTCAATATCATCAGGGTTTAATCTTTCGAAACTACCGCGATTGGCAATTCCGTCTATGACATACAAAGGAGAATTATTTCCGGTTGTACCAATTCCTCGTATTTGAATATCTACACTATCACTGCCTGGCTCTCCCCCTCTTGAATTTATGGTCAAACCTGCCACTCTACCGGTAAGGCTATTAGCAATATTAGCCGTTTTAGTTTGTTGTATTACTTCCGTTTTGATACTGGAAACTGCACCGGTCAAAGTAACTTTCTTTTGAGTTCCGTATCCCACAACAACAACTTCATTGAGTGAAGCAGCATTTTCCTGTAACACAACGTTAACAATAGTCTGATTGTTTACAGCGATTTCTTTGGTTACAAAACCTAAAAAGGACACAACGAGAATAGCATTTTTATTTTTCAGCGTTATCTTGTATTTTCCCTCAAGATCCGATTGAATACCATTGGTAGTCCCTTTTTCCAAAATATTGGCACCGGGCAATGGTAGGTTGGCTTGATCAGCTATGGTTCCTGATACTTGATATTGCTGGTCGTTGGTTATTTTTACGGTATCGGTTTTTGTATTTTCTTTGATTACAATAGTATTATTCTCGGATAATTTAAAATTAACATTACTGCCTGCTAAACTTTGCTCCAACAATTTTGATACTTTGATTACCCCTTTTTTCAATTGCACATTAGGCATATTCAAAAACATATCCTGAGGATATATAAAACGATACTTGGTCTGTTTTTGAATAATAGTAAAAACTTCATCCACGGGGACCACTTTGTCAACATCAATGATCACTTTGTCTTGAGAGAAAGCATTTTCAGTCGTGAAACCAAAAAGGGTTGTACATAATAAGAGTAAAAATGTTTTCATAATAATAAATAACAGTCGTTTTCGAATTACCGAATGGACCTTGGTTAATTTAATTTTCATAAATTTGTAATGTGTTAGTTGGCATAAGTTAGTTAATACAGTATAGAGGGACGAAGTCGATGCACCGCAAAATGTTTGACTTCGCTCCCTTTTTCTTTTCTTATTTTAAAATCACTGTTTTGTTGATTATTTTATACTCTTTGATAACACCATAACTTTTAATGGTTTCCAAAATATCTTCAATCTTTTGGTCTTTCCCGACAATACCGTTGAATCCAGATTTTTTAAGTTCCGGATTGGCAAATTTTACCTCCAAATCATACCATCGAGACAGCACTTTCATTATGTCTTCCAAGGATTTTCTTTTGAAGCTGAAAACCCCTTCTTTCCAAGCTATTTCATCATAGACATCGACACTTTTTAGCACCGAAACATTGGTAATTGTGTTGAGATTTAATTGTTGGTTAGGTACTAACTTTTGTTTTTTGTTAGCAATATTTACATTTACTTTACCCTCCACCAAAGTGGTGAACACATTCGTTTCATCCTTGTAGGCTTTGATGTTAAACTCTGTACCGACTACTTCTACTTCTTGGGATTTATTGAAAACTTGGAACTTGGAACCTTTGTGTTTTGTGCTTGGAGACACGTCGAAATACGCTTCTCCATAGACCAATTCCACTTGACGAGTTTCCCCCTCGACAAAAGCAACAGGGAATTTTAATTGGGATTCAGAATTCAACCAAACTTGTGTTCCGTCGGATAATTTAATAAAGAATTGCCCACCTCTTGGAATCGTTAAATAATTGAAGGCTGTTTGGGTTTGGGTTTGTTGACTGGTTTTGTAAACAATCTGTTTACCGTTACTGCTAGCGTTTTTAGTTTGAAAAGTATTTCCGCTTTTTAATACGACTACAGAACCGTCTTCCAAAGTTAAAGTCGCTTTGTCTGTTCCCGCTTCAATTTTGATATTTGTGTTTACGATTGCCGGAGCTATTTCAATAGGATTGTTGAAAAAATTATTTCTGAATACATAAGTTGTGGTTAGCAATCCTACAACTATAGCAGCAGCGGCGTATTTGAACCAACGATTGTTTAGAGAAAAAACTTTTGATTCTTTTTGCTCAATGTTCTGTACTAATGGGTTCTCTAATTTAGAGACAATTGTATTCCAAGCCTTGTCTTTATCGATAGTATCGGCAAATGATACTTGTCTGGATTTTTTATACAGTAGCAGAAAGTCTTTAAACAGCACTTTGTTTTCAGGCGCTTCATTTAACCATTGCTCTAACTCGATACTTTCGGCTTCACTTATTTCTTTCATAGTATAAAGCGAAATAAGTTTTACTATGTGGGTGTCTATTTTACTCATCTTTGATGTCTTATACTATATATATAATCAAAGATCAAAAATGGGTGACAAGAAATTAACTTTTTTTTTAGGCCAACATCAAAATTATTATAATATCCAGTTTTAGTCGAAGTTGTTTTAAAGCTCTTGCATAATGGGTTTTCACTGTATTAACAGAAATATCAAGATGTTCAGCTACTTCTTTATACTTCATATTCTCTAACACAATAGCTTTAAAAACTTCCTTACTTTTTTCGGGCAAAGCCTCTATTTGCTCGTATAATTTCTTTTTTCTTCTTCTAAAGTAGCAAAGTCCAATGGTTCGTCTTCCATCAACTTATTGACCATATTTTCGATGGCATCGAATTGGTATTTCGCTTGCTTTTTAATGCCCTGTAAGGTATTATTTTTTACAGCCTTGAAAAGATAAGGACTCATTGGGTTGTCGAATTTCATATATAACTTTTCGTCCCAAAGTTTTATAAACAAATCCTGAACAATGTCTTCGGCCAACTCAAACGAATCACAATATTTTAAACTATAAACGCACAATGGCATATAATACTTATCAAACAATTGATTGTATGCCAATGGATCGCCTTCTTTAAGTTTTTCGAGGATTTGTAAATCGTTTAATTCCATAAAACGTTTAACATCTAGAGAATTTCTTGGTATAATTTTTTTCAAATATATTCATTTATCGGTAGGTGTTATTATTTAAATGACAAAAAAATTACACATTACTGATAATCTGTAATTTGCGTGAAGGTTAATAGTATAAATAAATTTTAATAATGAGTGGCTCCCAAACTTTAAATCCGAAAAACAATTGCAAACTATAAAGGCGATTATGAAAGAGTTTAAAAATTAATCTCTTTGCAGGCTCAATTTTTTTTTGAATTTTGTTTCTTTGTTGCTGAAAACTTAAAATCAATAAATGCCAGACTATTTCCTTGACATCGAATACAACAATATTACTTACGGTGAAAAAGATGTCAATTTAAAGGAATTTGAATGCTGTACTTTCAACGGTTGTGATTTCTCGCAATGCAATTTTATTGGAGTGGTTTTTATAGATTGCACTTTTAACGATTGTATTTTTAGCGGAGCCAAAATAAACCATGTAGCCTTGAGAAGCGTATTTTTCTATCGTTGCAAAATGGAAGAAGTCAATTTTGCGATGTGTGACAAACTCATTTTTGAAGTTCATTTCAAGGAATGTGTCTTGGATTTTTCTAAATTTTACACCCTAAAAATCAAAGGAACCACTTTTGTCGATTGTAGTATCATTGCTGTTGATTTTATGAGTACCAATCTCACCGAAGTTATTTTCGATAACTGTGATTTATACCGTTCTGAATTTGCTAAAGCCAATGCTAGCAAGGCTAATTTTAAAACGAGTTACAATTACACTATAGATCCCACAAAAACCAAAATCAAGAAAGCCGTATTTTCTCTAGCAGATGTCAAAGGTTTACTTTTCAAGCACGATATTCAAGTAACTTAAAAAAATGGTTTCGCAAAATACTTGATTCAGTCACCTTAAACGCTAAAATTCAATATTTTATCTTTATTTTTTCATCCAATACTAAAATTATTTAGTACTTTTATTAGGTTGAAATTACTCCCCAAAAATCTTTTCTGAATAAATAAAGTTTTTCTTCCAAAAAATAGCATTTATATACTATATAAAATATGATATATATCATATTTGGAATAATTATTTTTTTTGAAATTTGATACACTAATCTAATTTAAATCAAAGAGATATGGCAAATTTTGATATCAAACACATTAAAAATGTGGTTTTAGTTGGGCATACCGGAAGCGGCAAGACGACTCTGATTGAGTCGATGTTATTTGAAGCAGGATTAATCAATCGAAGAGGTTCCATCCTAGAGAAAAATACGGTCGCCGATTATTCGGATATCGAACACGAAAAAGGAAAATCTTTTTTTTCTAAATTAGTAAATACAAAATGGAGGGGTTACAAAATAAATTTGCTGGACACGCCCGGTTACGACGATTTCGCAGGGGAAATTATTGGAGCAATGCGCGTTGCCGATTGTGGTTTGATGCTCTTGAACTCCTCGATGGGTGTTGAAGTCGGAACCGATATTATTTGGGAATATGCCAATGATTACAAATTACCCATTTTGTTAGCCGTCAACCAACTGGACAATGAAAAATCAGACTTCGACAAAACCATACAAGAAGCCAAAGATCATTTCGGACAAAGTGTAGTCGTAGTGCAATATCCATTCAATCAAGGCCTTGAATTTGATGCTATTATCGACGTTTTGAATATGGTACTATATCAATATCCCAAAAATGGTGGCAAACCAGAAAAATTAGCCATTCCAGCATCTGAAATCGAGAAAGCCAATCGTTTGCATCAGGAATTAATTGAAACCATAGCTGGAAACGATGAAAACTTAATGGAATTGTATTTCGAAAAAGGCGAATTGAATGAAGATGAAATGAAATTAGGCTTGCATCACTCCTTGATAAAACACGAAATTTTTCCAGTATTTTGCGTTTCTGCCAAGAAAAATATGGGAAGCGGACGAATTATGGGATTCATTGATAATGTGTGTCCGTCGGCTTTTGAAATGCCCAAACAAAAAACCATCGACGGAAAGGAAATTGAATGTAGCGAAAACGGCCCAACTGCCATATTTATTTATAAAAACCTCTCAGAGCCTCATATTGGCGATTTAAGTTTTTTCAAGGTACTTTCGGGAAAAATTAAAGTGGGAGACGAATTAACCAACGAAAATACGGGGCAAATTGAACGCATCAATCAGTTGTATGAAGTCGAAGGAAGCAAACGAACTCCTGTAAATGAATTAACTGCTGGCGATATTGGCGCTACGCTAAAATTGAAAGATACTCACATCAATAACACGCTTCACGAAAAAGGAAAACATATTGAAATTACTCCAATAAAATTCCCAAATTCTACTTTTTCGATTGCTGTGGAAGGCACTAAAAAAGGCGAAGAAGAAAAATTATCCATGGCTTTGCACCAATTGGTCGAAGAAGATCCTACCATCAGAATAGAAGTTTCTCCCGAATTAAACCAAACCATTATTCATTGTCACGGCGAATTGCATTTGGCGATTATTAAATGGAAATTAGAAAAACAATTCAAATTATCGGTAGAATTCCGCAATCCAAAAATTCCGTATCGCGAAACGATTCAAAAAAGTGCCGAAGTCACCTATCGTCACAAAAAACAATCGGGCGGTTCTGGACAATTTGCCGAAATAGCAATGAAAATCGAACCTTGGTACGAGGGTATGGACGAACCTAAAGGCTACAATATTCGAGGAAAAGAAGAAATTAATTTGGCTTGGGGTGGCAAATTAATCTATTACAATTGCATCGTGGGTGGAGCAATCGATACTCGTTTTCATCCTTCGATTATGAAAGGAATTATGGAAAAAATGACCAAAGGCCCATTGACAGGTTCTTATGTGAGAGACGTTCGGGTGATTTTATATGACGGCAAAATGCACCCTGTTGACAGTAACGATTTGGCGTTTAAAACCGCTGGAATGATGGCTTTCAAAGAAAACTTTGTTAAAGCCGATCCACAATTATTAGAACCTTTTTATCACATTAAAATTCAAGCGCCTGAGGAACTTACGGGTGCAATTATGAGTAATATTCAAACGCATCGAGCCAATGTAGAAAGTATGGATGCCGAAGGGCAATTTACGCTGATTACAGCTTTTCTACCTTTTGCAGAAATGCAGGAATTTGGCAGTGATTTGCGTTCCTTAACTCAAGGAAGAGCGCGATTTACAGCGAAGTTTGATCATTACGAATCGGTTTCTTTTGATATGCAGAAAAAATTAGTTTCCGAATTTAAAAAAGAAGAAGAACTGGTTTAAATAGTGTCAAAAGTGATATAAACAAAAAAGAGTTCCGAAATTTCGGAACTCTTTTTTGTTTATCAATTTATTGCAAACAATATTATATTTTAATACAATCATACAACTCCGTTTGTCACGCTGTAAAGCGTCCCTACCCTCGTGAGTAGCGACTCCTACGGAGTGACAAATAGCCTTTTAGTTTGGGCTATTTTATATGCGTTTTCGGTATTATTGAAAAGCTAAATATCTTTTGCCAATAATCCTTTCAGCCACATTCCAACAATCAAAGCAATGATTAATAGTATTGCAAATAAATAGAAAATAGTAATTTCTGCACTCAAACCTAACAATAATGGTCCTGCAAAGGCTGCTGCAGACCAAGCTGTTAAGATGTAACCCAAGACTTGTCCGTATTTTTCAGTTCCATAAATGCTTTTCACAAAAGAAGGCATTGTAGCAAAACCCGCTCCATAACCCGCAATAATGACATAAGTCAAGATTTGAAAAGAAATAGAATTGGTCGAAAAACTTGGTATCAAAGCAAAACAAACCACATTGATTCCGATAAAAAGCATAAAAGTAGTCCAACAGCCTATTTTGTCTGAAATACTCGACCAGAATAAACGTCCCAATCCATTAAACAATCCGATGATGGCTACAAACAACGTAGCTTGTGCTGCTGACATTCCTACGACTTCTTGTCCCAAAATAGCTGCTTTGGAGATGATGGCAATTCCGCCACAAACATTTAAGAATAATAACAACCAAAGAGCCATAAACCGTTTGTCGGTTAGAATTTCTTTTGGAGTTAAATCAATATGAGCGTGGTGTGCTGAACTTGTACTTTCAGGATTTGCCAAATACAATGCGCTCAAAAGCATACAAATTCCATAGCCAATTCCAAGTGTGGCAAAAGCTCCCGATAATCCCATAGAAGTAATTAAAGGGCCAATTAAAAAAGAAGCTAATAAAGAACCTAAGGCAAAAGACATAATAATTATTCCGGAAGCCAATCCTGGTTTATCGGGAAACCATTTTACGACCGTGTAAACTGGAACCACGTATCCAAAACCTAAACCAATGCCTTGTAAAACACCAAATGTTAAGTAAAACAAATAGATATTGCCCATATTTACAGCCAAAGCACTACCTAATAATCCTATGGTTAAAAATAATGTTGCTAGTAAACCAGCTTTGGTTGGGCCAATTTTTTGAGCCAATTTACCCATAAAAGCTGCTGTTAATCCTAAGAAACAAATGGCTAAACTAAACCCTGTTTTGGTATCGTGAGCATCCCAATTTAATGCTGCAGATAATGGTTCGATCCATTTGCTGTACGCATAAATAGACCCGATTGACAGTTGCATAATCATTCCTGCCAACACGATTAAATATTTATTCTTTTTCATTTTAATTTCTAAAATACTTTTTTATTGAATTTATTTTATGATCTCCTGTTATCTGTACTAATCTTAAAAATGGCACACGGATGACACGGATTTAAACAGATAAAAACGGATTTTCATATTAATATCAGCGAAAATCCGTCTAATCCGTGTCATCTGTGTGCTTTTTTGAGTGATTAATCAACTTAGTGGACAGTCATAATTTATTTTATAGTAACGTTATCTAAATACAAACTAAAAATGGCTTTGGCATTTTCTAAGGCTTCGGTGGTTGGCGAAGGTGTATCGGCTAACTCATATTTCATATTCATCAACTCCCATTTGTGTTTTCCCAATTGGTGAAAAGGGATAATTTCTACTCTTTCAACTGTTTTATAACCCGAAAAATGTTTCGCCCATTCGTGCAAATATTCTTCTTGATCCGTCAATCCCGGAACAAAAACATAGCGCAACCACATTGGTTTTCCAGTGCTCTCGCGATGCTCGGCAATTTTTAATGTAGTGGTATTGTTCAAACTAGTGAGTTTTTTGTGCCATTCTGGGTTGATGTGTTTGACATCCAATAGCAACAAATCAGTTCTATCCAAAAGTTCTTTGGTATTATCGTCTAAAACGCGTCCATTTGAATCCAAACAAGTGTTGATTCCGTGTTCGTGCAAACGATCGAAAAAGTGAATTAATTTGGCTCTTTGCAACAAAGGTTCGCCTCCTGAAACGGTTACTCCGCCTTTTTTGCCGAAATATCCTTTTTGTTTTAAGGCTTTCGAAACCAATTCGTCAATAGTGACCAATGTTCCTCCGTGAATGTCAATCGAATCGGGATTTTGACAATACAAACAGCGAAATTGACACCCTTGAACAAATACCACCATCCGAATTCCGGGTCCATCGTGGGTTCCAAAAGTCTCTAAAGAATGAATTCTCAATAAGTCAATATCGGATTCGTTTAATAAATGAGTGTCTTGTTCTGGGAAGTACATAGGTGTTTGTTATTAAAATTAAATTCTATTCCTTTAAGTAAAAATTTAAAGAAATAGAATTTATAAAAATACATTATAATTTGAAATTACATTGTACTATGGAAAGTTCTGCTGATAACTTCAAGTTGGTGCGCTTTTGACAAACGTACAAAATTAACAGCGTAACCCGAAACACGAATAGTCAATTGAGGATAATTCTCAGGGTGATTGTAGGCGTCTAACAATGTTTCTTTGTTTAGAATATTCACATTCAAGTGGTGTGCATTTCTTCCAAAATAAGCATCTAATGTAGTCGTTAAATTACCCACTTGCTCTTCTAAATTGTTTCCTAATGATTTTGGAACCATTGTGAAAGTATAAGAAATTCCGTCTTGAGCATCGTTATAATTCAATTTACTTACTGAGTTCAAAGAAGCAATAGCTCCATTTTCGTCTCTACCGTGCATTGGATTTGCCCCAGGAGCAAAAGCCTCACCACCTTTACGACCATCAGGTGTTGATCCCGTATTGGAACCGTACATCACATTGGAAGTAATAGTCAACAAAGAAAGTGTAGGTGTCGAGTTTTTATAGGTTTTGTGTTTTCTCAACTCATCGATAAAGATTTTAGTAACTTCCTGAGCAATAGCATCTACTCTATCATCATCATTACCAAATTTTGGAAAATCACCTTCGATATTGAAATCGGTAGTCAATCCGTATTCGTTTCTAACAGGAGTTACTTTGGCATATTTAATAGCTGAAAGTGAATCGGCAATAATCGAAATTCCCGCAGCTCCATAAGCAATATCAATTTTTGGATTGCTATCAATTAATGCCATTTGAGCTCTTTCGTAATAATATTTATCGTGCATATAATGAATGATATACATTGATTTTGCATAGACACGAGCTACTTCGGCCAATGTTTTCTTGAACGATTTCATAACCGTATCATAATCCAAAACTTCATCATCCATTTCAGAAATACCACTTACTACTTGAACTCCCTCGGCTTCTTCTCTACCTCCATTCAAGGCCAATAAAAGTGCTTTAGGCAAATTGGCACGAGCTCCAAAATGTTGAATTGTTTTTCCAATTTCTTGGTACGAAACACAACAAGCAATTCCATAATCGTCTGAACCGCGATTGTCTCTCATCAAATCGTCATTTTCGTATTGCAATGATGAAGTGTCGATAGAAACTTGTGCACAAAAATCTTTGAAACCTTGTGGCAAACTTTCAGACCAAAGAATAGTCAAGTTTGGTTCTGGAGAAGCGCCTAAATTATAAAGGGTTTGCAAGAAACGGAATGAAGTTTTAGTTACTTTGGTTCTTCCATCGTGCAATTGACCTCCAATGGCTTCGGTAACCCAAGTTGGATCTCCACCAAAAATCGCATCGTAAGCTCCTGGACGAAGGTGACGAACCAATCTCAATTTCATTACAAATTGGTCAATATATTCTTGAGCTTGTTCCTCGTCAATGATTCCAGCTTCGATGTCGTTTTGAATGTAAACATCTAAAAATGAAGAAACATTTCCTAAGGACATTGCTGCTCCATCTTGTTCTTTAACTGCGCTTAAATATCCTAAATAAGTAAACTGAACCGCTTCGTGAGCAGTAGTTGCTGGTTTCGAAATGTCAATTCCATAAGAAAGTGCCATTTTTTTCATGTCTTGCAAGGCTTTGATTTGCTCTGCAATTTCTTCACGCAAACGAACTTTAGCATCACTCATTTCACCTGACACTTTTTCTTTGTCTGATTTTTTTTCTGCAATCAATCGGTCAATACCATAAAGAGCTACTCTTCTGAAATCGCCAATTATTCTTCCTCTTGCATAATTATCAGGCAATCCGGTTAAAACGTGTTTTGATCTGAATGTTTTAATTTCACCATCATAAGCATCAAAAACAGCTTGATTGTGGTTTTTAGCATAATTGAAAATATCTACTACTCTATCAGAAACTTTCAAGCCTTTTTCAGCAACAGCCGATTCCACTAATTTGATTCCACCATAAGGTTTCATCGCTCTTTTTAATAGTTCATCTGTTTGAAGTCCTACAATAGTTTCATTTTCTTTTTGAATGTAACCCGGTTCAAATGACGTAATATTTGAAATAACCTCGGTATCAATGGCAAGACAACCATCATTTTCTCTTTCTTTCAGAAGTGATGCTTTACAAACATCCCAAAGTTGCATTGTTTTATAAGATGGACCAACAAGAAAACTCGCATCACCTTCATACGATTTAAGATTTTGCAAAATAAAATCGTGTACATTAATACTGTCTTTCCAAACTCCTGCTTTTAATTCTAAACTTTTTACTAAATTTTCCATTATTTATATCTCTATTATTTTTCTAAACTTTTTATCTTTTTTCTATGTTTAAATTTACGAAATATGTAAATAGAATATAGATTTTACGTTTTTTTTAGGAATAGCTCAAAGTTTTACCTTATAGAAAACTAATTCAATAAATTATCTGTCACATAAATTTATTATCCTAATTTTTTAAAGGATTTCGAAGGAAAATTGTGAAAATTACGATAACGGTATAGCTTTTTTAATTTTTTATTTTTGACTCATTTTCTTCTGAAAACGGACTAGCAGAGTGAATTTTTATTCAAAAAAAAGGAATAAAATTGGTATAAACTAGAACAAAATACATAGAAGAATCGGTCCAAAAACAAACTAATTCCGTTAGAAATAGTAAATAAAAATCCCCTTTCAAAGCAAAACTTCGAAAGGGGATTTGATGAATTATTGAACAAATTGTAAAATAATTTATATTTTGAATTCCGTTTTGTAATTCTCTATTTGGTGTAAACCGTATTTTCCTGCTCAGCAACTCTTATAAAAGTCGTTCTTTTGGTCAATTCTTTCAATCGGGAAGCACCAACATACGTACAAGCGCTGCGCAAACCGCCAAGAATATCTTTTAAAGTAGCTTCAACATCGCCTCTAAAAGGAACTTGAACCGTTTTTCCTTCGCTTGCTCTGTATTCGGCAACCCCACCCACGTGTTTTTCCATCGCAGTGGTCGAACTCATTCCGTAAAATTGTTTGAATTTTTCACCATTAATTTCTATCAGTTCACCACCACTTTCGGTATGACCAGCTAGCATTCCTCCCAACATTACAAAATCGGCACCAGCTCCAAAAGCTTTGGCAACATCGCCAGGAGTTTTACAACCACCATCACTAATAATTTGTCCGCCAAGACCGTGAGCCGCATCGGCACATTCTATAATGGCTGAAAGTTGAGGATAACCCACTCCCGTTTTAACTCTGGTAGTACAAACCGAACCGGGTCCAATTCCTACCTTTATCATATCGGCTCCAGCCAATAATAATTCTTCGACCATTTCGCCTGTCACCACATTTCCGGCAATAATCACTTTATCAGTATATTGCTTGCGAGTTTGCTGCACAAAATTGACAAAATGCTCCGAATACCCATTGGCCACATCAATACAAATGAATTTCAATTGCGGATTGGCTTCGAAAATTTCAGCTATTTTTTTGGAATCGTTTTTTCCTGTTCCTGTACTAATGGCGATATAATCATACATTTCTGGTGCTAAATCACGCAAAAAATCATTCCATTCCTGAACAGAATAATGCTTGTGTATGGCAGTAAAAAGTTTGTCTTCGGCCAAAGCTTTTGCCATAGCAAATGTACCTACGGTATCCATATTGGCAGCCATAATTGGAACTCCTGTCCAAGTTGCAGTACTGTGCAAAAATTTGAATTCTCTTTCTAAACTGACATGAGAACGGCTTTTCAAGGTAGATCTTTTAGGTCTAATCATTACGTCTTTGAACCCCAATTTCATTTCTGTTTCTATTCTCATTTTCTAATAATTTAATGGTATGAATTTCCTCCAAAATTACAAAATAAAGCGGAACAACACTATATTTTGACAGGCTATAAAACAAAAATTTCACTAATTGACAACCAATAAATTGGCGAAAATTAGTGAAATTTATATTTTAAAAATGTACTACTTAGAAAACGAAAATAGCTCTTTCGCTCATCATTTCGTTTACTTCATTGGCTACTTCTTCGATAATTTCTTCGTTGGTATGATCTGATAAAACTTTGTCAATCAAGGCAACAATAGTTTCCATATCTTCTTCTACCAATCCACGAGTGGTTATAGCTGCAGTTCCAACACGAATCCCTGAAGTCACAAATGGCGATTTATCATCAAAGGGAACCATATTTTTATTTACGGTAATTTCCGCTTTTACTAAAGCGTTTTCTGCATCTTTCCCTGAAATTCCTTTGTTTCTCAAATCAATCAACATCATATGATTGTCTGTTCCACCCGAAATAATATCATACCCTCTTTTTACAAAAGCGTCGGCCATTGCATTGGCATTTTTTTGCAATTGCAAAGCATATCTAAAGAATTCGTCGGTCAAAGCTTCTCCAAAAGCGACCGCTTTAGCTGCAATAATATGCATCAAAGGACCACCTTGATTTCCTGGAAAAACGGCTAAATCCAATAAAGAAGACATCATTCTGATTTCACCTTTTGGAGTAGTTAAACCCATTGGATTTGGAAAATCTTTCCCCATCAAAATCAAACCACCTCTTGGTCCACGCAAGGTTTTGTGAGTCGTAGTCGAAACAATATGACAGTGAGGCAAAGGATCATTCATCAAACCTTTTGCAATTAAACCTGCAGGATGCGAAATATCGGCAAACAAAATAGCACCAACAGAATCAGCAATTACTCTGAAACGCTCAAAATCCATATCACGAGAGTAAGCCGAAGCACCTGCGATAATTAATTTGGGTTGCTCTTTCGTAGCAATTTCTTGAATTTTATCATAATCTAATCGTCCTGTTTCCTTGTCAACACCATAAAAAACAGGGTTGTATAAACGTCCTGAGAAATTCACTGGCGAACCGTGAGTTAAATGTCCACCGTGAGACAAATCGAAACCTAAAATGGTATCGCCAGGTTTTAAACAAGCGTGATAAACAGCTGTATTGGCTTGAGAACCTGAGTGAGGCTGCACATTGGCATATTCTGCACCAAATAATTCCTTAGCTCTATCAATGGCGATTTGTTCGATGACATCAACCACTTCGCAACCTCCATAATATCTTTTGCCAGGATATCCCTCGGCATATTTATTGGTTAAAACAGAACCAGCTGCTTCCATTACTTCATCACTTACAAAATTCTCGGAAGCGATTAATTCTAATCCATGAATCTGTCTGTCTTGTTCCTCTAAAATAAGGTCAAAAATTTGTTTGTCGCGTTGCATTTCTTTGATTTTAGTTAATTTGTCGCAAAAATACAAAAAATCGTTTGGTAAATAGTAAGATTATGATATATTTGATGAGTAATTCTTAACAATATAATTAACAATAGTATGCCAATATCAGCTAATAATACCAACAGAAAATCTTGGATAGAAGTCCCCGTTGACAGCGATTTCCCAATTCAAAACATTCCATTTGGCGTTTTTATTACAAGAGATGACGTAATTACCATTGGAACTCGAATAGGAGATTGTGCCATTGATATGGGCGCTTTGCAGCAATTAAATTATTTTGAAGGAATCGAATTGACCGATGATATGTTCATGCAGGATACCTTAAATGATTTTATTTCGGATGGGAAAAAGACTTGGAGATTGGTTCGAAATCGCTTGGCAGAATTGTTTGATGAAACCAATCCAAAACTTAGAGACAATAAAGAACATAGAGATATTGTAATCTTTAATGTAAAGGACATCGAAATGCAATTGCCGGTATTAATTGGTGATTATACGGATTTCTTTTCGAATAAAGAACACGCGCTTAACGTAGGAAAAATATATCGTGACCCGGAACATTTATTGTCACCCAACTGGCTTCATATTCCGGTAGCGTATCACGGCCGAAGTTCTTCGATTATTCCATCAGGAATTCCTGTGCATAGACCGATGGGACAGACTTTGCCAAATGGTGAAAAAACACCTGTTTTTGGCCCTTCCAGATTAGTAGATTTCGAATTAGAAACGGCATTTATCACGACTGATGTCAATGTTATGGGCGAAAACATTCCAATAAACGAAGCTGACGATTATATTTTCGGAATGGTTTTGTTGAATGATTGGAGTGCGCGCGACATTCAAAAATGGGAATACGAACCACTGGGACCGTTTTTATCCAAAAACTTTGCAACTTCAATTTCTCCTTGGATTATTACGATGGATGCTTTAGAACCTTTTAGAACAAAAGGTCCAAAACAAGATCCGTCGCCTCTTCCCTATTTGCAACAAAAAGGCAAAAACAATTTCGACATCAATTTAGAAGTGGCCATTCAGCCTGAAAATGGTAAACCAACAATTGTTTCAAGATCGAATGTGAAAAACATGTATTGGTCTATGAATCAACAATTAACACATCATACTTCCAATGGTTGTCGCGTTAATTCTGGTGACATGATGGGCTCTGGCACCGTTTCTGGCCCAACTCAAGAGAGTTTTGGATCTATGCTAGAATTAACTCTAGGAGGAAAAACTCCAATTAAACTCAACGATGGTTCCGAACGCAGATTTATAAATGACGGTGATACTGTTATAATGAAAGGTTTTAGCAAAAACAATGGTGTCCGAATTGGTTTTGGCGAAGTATCAACAAAATTACTGCCACCGTATGTAAGGAAATAAATATTTTTTCAAACTCAATCTAATCCGACCTTTTTATAAGTGTCGGATTTTTTTTGGCATTATTATTGGCAAGAAAAATATCAGGAAAAAGTCTTGGAAAACGACTTTCATAAATCAAAATTTAGGTAAATTCGCAAAAAAAATTAAGATGAAAAAACACTACTTTATTTTCGCTTTTTTAATCCTAACATCCTGTGGTGTTAAACAAACTCAAAACTTATTGAGTTCAGGAAATTATGATGAAGCCATCAACAACTCCATTTCGGGTTTACGCTCCAATAAAGACAAAAAAGGCAATCAAGATTACGTTTATTTGCTCGAAGAAGCTTTCGCCAAAGCCAAAGAACGAGATTTGAATACCATCAATCTATTGGAAAAAGAGAATAATCCTGCCAATTTCGAAAAAATATACAACACCTATATAATATTAAACGAGCGTCAGGAAAAAATCAAGCCCTTACTTCCGTTGAAACTTTTGAACGAAGGCCGAAACGCCATCTTCCCTTTCGAAAATTACAACGACCCAATTGTAGAAAGCAAAAATAATTTGTCGGGTTATTTATATACTAATGCCAAATCGTTATTATCTACATCTGATAAAATGAATTTCCGCAAAGCATTCGACGATTTAACCTATTTGAACAAAATAACGCCCAACTATAAAAACACTATTGATTTGCTGAATGAAGCGCAATATAAAGGAACCGACTTTGTAAGCGTTTATACAAAAAACGAAACCAATATGATTATTCCGGTTCGTTTGCACAATGAATTATTAGATTTTAACACCTATGGATTGAACTCTAAATGGACTGAATTCCATAGCAGCAAACAATCAGGGATTCAGTATGATTACGAAATGATAATCCGTTTTCAAAACATATTGATTTCACCGGAACAAATAAAAGAAAAAGAATTTATCAAGGAAAAACAAATAATTGACGGGCAAAAAAAACTTTTGGACGCCAACGGAAAAGAAGTCCTGGACAATACTGGAAAAGTGGTAATGGTTGATAATCTTCGAAATGTAACTGTTCGAATATTTGAATCAAGACAATTAAAAACATGCCAAATTCAAGCAAAAGTAGACTATATCGATCTTAGAAACAATCAATCAATAAAATCTTTCCCTTTGATAAGCGAGTTTGTTTTCGAAAATATTTATGCCACCTACAAAGGCGACCGACGCGCTTCGGACACTAATTATTATTCCTATTTTGACAAAAGAGCCGTTCCTTTTCCATCAAACGAGCAAATGGTTTATGATACTGGCGAAGATTTGAAAAAGAAACTAAAAAATGGTATCCTCAACAATTCATTCATAAACTAACTGTTGTGCACTTTCTTAGAAGCACACTTACATAAATTAAACAATTAATCTCATATTTGTTGTAAAAAAAACTTAGTGTTCAAAGAAATTATTCGTAAATTTGCACCAATGAAAAAAACAAGTTTACATATAACAACTTTATCACGGATAAACAGATCTACGACTTCTCCCGAAGTACGGATGCTATTAGTATAGTTTCCGAAAGAGTATCTCATCGTTTTTTATCCATTTTCATTTTTCATATTTTGAAATTACATACATTATCTTTTGGATTTTTTAATCCACAAAACAGCATTATTTTTTGTACTTCAACTTATACTTTTATTTACGGTATGATGTACATTTGTACTGCTTTTTTAGTACCTATAAATTTTTATTTTTTTAACCCAAACTTCAACTCTTGAAATGAGAATATCTGTAGTTATAGCCCAAGAAGAACATTTTAAATATGCGCAAGAAATATGCGATACTATAGAAACTTCGGCTTTATTGAGAGGTACTGGAATTGCTAAAAGAACACCAGACTACATCAAAAAAAAGATACATAACGGAGACGCCGTTATTGCATTGGATAAAAATGGTGTATTTGCCGGTTTTTGCTATATAGAAAGTTGGCAACACGGTCAGTATGTTGCCCACTCAGGTTTAATTGTACATCCTGATTTTAGAAATCATGGTTTAGCCAAGAAGATAAAAACCTTTGTATTCAATTATTCTTTGAAAAAATATCCCGGTGCCAAAGTTTTTGGAATCACGACGGGTTTGGCTGTAATGAAAATCAATTCTGATTTAGGTTACAAACCAGTGCCTTTCTCAGAATTAACAAACGACCCAAGTTTTTGGAAAGGCTGTCAAACCTGTACTAATTATGAGATTTTGAAAAGCAAAGACAATAAAATGTGTTTGTGTACCGGAATGTTGTACGATCCAGCAGAAAAACCGAAAGACCCTCCTAAACATCCATTTAATGTCCGGATTTGGAATCGATTAAAAGAAATTAAAGCGGCGCTTTTCTTGGGAAAAAAAGAAAAATAAACAACACACAGTTCAAATAAAATAAAATCGGAGCTTTACAAACTCCACAAAAACAAATAAAATGGCAACTAAAAAAGTAGTATTAGCATATAGCGGAGGATTAGACACATCTTACTGTCTAAAATATTTAAAAAACGAACAAGGATACGAAGTTCATACCGTATTAATAAACACAGGCGGATTCGACGATGCTGAATTACAAGCCATCGAAGACAGAGCATACGAATTAGGAAGTGCCAAACACGCCAACCTCACTATTTTAGATAAATATTACGACAAAGCAATTAAATATTTAATTTTTGGAAATGTATTAAAAAACAATACTTACCCTTTATCGGTAAGTGCAGAACGTGTTTTCCAAGCTATTGAAGCTATCAAATACGCTAAATCTATAGGTGCTACTGCTATCGCTCACGGAAGTACCGGCGCTGGAAACGACCAAATTCGTTTTGATTTAATTTTCCAAACCATCGCTCCAGAAATCGAAATCATCACTCCAATTCGTGACTTGAAATTATCACGTCAGGAAGAAGTGGATTATTTAGCCAAAAATGGGGTACATTATTCTTGGGAAAAAGCACAATATTCCATTAACAAAGGACTTTGGGGGACAAGTATTGGAGGAAAAGAAACCTTAAATGCAAAATTACCACTTCCTAATGAGGCTTATCCTTCTCAATTAACAAAAGAAGGCGAAGAAAAAGTAACTTTAGAATTTTTGAAAGGAGAATTAGTAGCCGTAAACGGTGTAGCTGACAAACCTTCCAACAATATTGTAGTACTGGAAAAATTAGCTAGTGCTTACGCCATCGGAAGAGACATTCATGTGGGTGACACTATTATCGGAATCAAAGGAAGAGTTGGTTTTGAAGCCGCTGCGCCTTTAATCATCATCAAAGCACACCATTTATTGGAGAAACATACTCTTGGAAAATGGCAACAATATTGGAAAGAACAACTGGGAAACTGGTACGGAATGTTGTTTCACGAAGGTCAATTTTTGGATCCCGTAATGCGTAACATCGAAACTTTCTTGGAAGACACCCAAAAAACCGTAAATGGAACGGTGACCGTTTCTTTGAAACCATACCACTTTTCATTGGACGGAATAGAATCGGATAATGATTTAATGAATACCGGTTTTGGACAATACGGAGAAATGAACAATGCTTGGACATCTGATGATGCAAAAGGATTTATCAAAATTTTGGGTAATGCCCAAAACATATTTTCATCTGTAAACAACGAAACGTACGAGTAAAATATAATTATTTTAAATTTGGGCGTGACCCTCCGTAAAAACTACGGGTCGGGCTATTCGCTATATCCACGCTAAAAAGCGTGGGATGCCGCTTCTATCCCTCACGCACTCACGTATCAAAATAGCATAGATTTGACAACTTTCTAAAAGTTGTCAAATCTGTCAACAATACAAAAGATATTAAAAAATAAAATTATGATTTCAATAGGTATAATTGGCGGTTCAGGTTACACGGCTGGGGAACTCATCAGAATATTGATGTTTCACCCAAACGCAAAACTTGATTTTGTTTACAGCACAACCAATGCGGGAAAACCACTTTCAATGGCGCATCACGATTTGTTGGGTGATATAGAAATGAATTTTACTGACACTGTAAATCCTAATGTAGAAGTTGTTTTCTTGTGTTTAGGACACGGAAAATCAATTTCATTTTTAGAACAAAATCAATTTTCTACTGCAACCAAAATCATCGATTTAGGAAATGATTTCAGATTGACAAAAGACAAAGACTTTAACGGAAAATCTTTTGTTTACGGCTTGCCGGAATTGAACAAAACCGACATTAAAAGCGCACAATATATTGCTAATCCGGGTTGTTTTGCAACAGCCATTCAATTGGCTTTGTTGCCATTAGCATCTCACGGATTATTGAATGATGATGTACACATCAACGCCACTACGGGAAGTACTGGAGCTGGAGTTGGTTTGGCAGCTACCTCGCATTTCAGCTGGAGAAACAACAATATGTCACATTACAAAGCCTTCAACCACCAGCATTTGGGCGAAATCAACCAAAGCGTGAACCAGTTGCAGGCTTCTTATAATGACGAATTGATTTTTGTTCCCAACAGAGGCGATTTTACAAGAGGAATTTTTGCTACACTTTACACAAAAGTAGAAGATAGTTTAGAAGATTTGGTTGCCAAATACGAAGCGTTTTACAAAGACCAACCATTTGTAACTGTTACTACTACTGATATCAATATGAAACAAGTGGTACAAACGAACAAATGTATTATTAGTTTAATGAAAAAAGGAAACCGGATTTTGATTACTTCGGTAATCGATAATTTAGTAAAAGGAGCTTCAGGGCAAGCGATTCAAAATATGAATTTGATGTTTGGACTTGAAGAAACTACAGGGTTGCACCTGAAACCAAGCGGATTCTAAAAATTTGTTTCAAGTTTCGGGTTTCAAGTTTCTCAACGAACTTGAAACTTTAAACTTTAAACCTTAAACAACAACAAAAATGAACTTATTTGACGTTTACCCATTATACCCTATTACACCTGTAAAAGCAGTAGATTGCACTATTTACGACGATAAAGGAATCGAATATTTAGATTTATACTCTGGTCACGGAGTAATTTCTATTGGTCACACCCAACCGGATTATGTGGCTAAAGTTACCGAACAATTAAACAATTTGAGTTTTTACTCGAATGCGATTCAAAACCCATTACAAGTAGAATTAGCGGAAAAATTAGGAAAAGCTTCCGGCTTGACTGACTTCAGCTTATTCCTATGCAGTTCTGGAGCTGAAGCCAATGAAAATGCTTTGAAACTAGCTTCTTTTCACACCAATAAATCAAGAGTAATTGCTTTTGATAATTCCTTTCACGGAAGAACTTCGGCAGCTGTTGCAGTGACCGATAACAAAAAAATTGTAGCACCATTAAACGCACAACAAGTTGTTACGTTTCTGCCATTGAACCAAATTGATTTGGTAGAACCCGAATTGAAAAAAGGCGGCGTTTGCGCCGTAATCATCGAACCTATTCAGGGTGTAGGTGGTTTAGACCAAGGAACAACAGAATTCTTTCAAGCTTTGGAAAAAGTTTGTGCTGCCAATGATGTTGTTTTAATCTTGGACGAAGTACAATCGGGTTACGGAAGAAGCGGAAAGTTTTTTGCGCACCAACACCACGGAATCCATCCTGACATCGTAACTACAGCCAAAGGAATGGGGAACGGTTTCCCTATTGGAGGCGTTTTGATTTCACCAAAATTCAAAGCAAGTTATGGACTATTAGGAACAACTTTTGGCGGAAGTCATTTGGCTTGTGCTGCCGGTATTGCCGTTTTAGACGTGATGGAAAAACAAAACCTGATTGCCAACACGAATAAAGTTTCGGAATACTTTTTTGAAGCTATCAAAGTTATCCCTGAAATCATCAAGGTAAAAGGAAGAGGATTGATGCTGGGTGTCGAATTTGATTTTGACGTAAGTGCCCTGAGAAAGAAAATGATTATTGAAAAATACATTTTCACGGGTGGAGCCAACAATAAAAACCTGTTGAGAATTCTTCCTCCGCTGACGATTACTACCGATGCCATTGATACTTTTATCGTGGCGTTGCAGGAATCATTGGCTGAATTAAAATAATGCTATTCGCTCCGCAAAGTCTCTGACTTTGCGGAAGTGAAAATCGGTCTCTGACCGCATACAAAACGAAGGTTAAAAACCTTCAAACACATCCTCAAAGTCGGAGACTTTGCGGAGCAAGGAACTAAATATCATAAAAATGAACACATTATTATCCATAGAAAAAAGAAATGCTGTTTTGAGCCGAATGGCAGAACTTCTGGAACAAGAAAGAGCCAATCTTAAAGCAATCAATCAACAGGATATGAGCAATTATTCCGGTGATGATTTGGCTATGGAAAAACGTTTGTTGGTAGATGACGCCAAAATTGACGGAATGATTTTGTCGATGCAGCAATTGGCCAGTCAGGAAGATCCTGTTGGGCAAGTTCGTTTCAATTTCACTCACGACAACGGAATGAAAGTGACCAATAAAACGGCTGCTTTCGGAACAATAATGATCATTTATGAATCGCGTCCTGACGTAACTGTTGAGGCGGGCGGAATCGCATTCAAATCCGGAAATAAAATTTTGCTGAAAGGCGGAAAAGAATCTTTGTTATCGAATTTGAAAATTGTTTCGCTTTGGCACCAAGCCTTGGAAGAGAACAATATTTCTAAAAATTGGGTTGAATATTTAAATTACAACCGTGTCGAAACCCAAGCTTTCTTGGAAAATCCAACACAAAGAGTGGACTTAATCGTTCCTCGTGGTGGTGAACAATTGATAGCTTTTACCAAGAAACACGCAACTTGCCCGGTAATTGTTAGTGGTCGTGGCAACAATTTCTTGTACATCAACAAAGAAGCTGATTTGCAAAAAGCATTGGACATTATCATCAATGGAAAAACAACCAATATCGGTGTTTGCAATGCTTTAGATAAAGTTTTAATTGATTCAAATTTAGAAAACTGGAAGGATTTTGCAGCAAATTTAGTTACTGAATTACAAAAGTACAAAGTTGAAATTTTAGGAGACGAACGCTTTTCAAAAGCAATAAATGTCCCTCAAATTGAATCAGATTTGATTTGGTACGAAGAGTTTTTGAATTATAAAATTGTTGTTGGAATTGTGGATTCCAACGAAGAAGCGGTTGCCAAAATTAACAAATATTGCGGCGGACATTCAGCTTCGATAATCACGACAAATGATGCAGTTGCCCAAGAATTTATGGAACAAGTTGATTGTGCAGCGGTGTATCAAAATGCTTCCACCCGATTTACCGATGGAGGTCAATTTGGTTTGGGAGGCGAATTGGCAATCAGCACAGACAAATTACATCAACGTGGTCCAATAGGATTGCAACATTTAGTCACTAATAAATGGTATATTTACGGAAATGGACAAATCAGGTAAAAAAAGAATCTTATTAAAGCTCGGAAGCAACACGCTCACCAAGGAAACCGATCACATTTCGAGAGGAAAGATTGAAGATATTGGAATGCAAATTGCCGCTCTTCAAGACGAATATGAGTTTATCATCGTAAGTTCCGGAGCCATTGCCGCAGCCAAACAGTTTGTAAAACTCGACAATCACGATAAAGATGTTTTTGTAAAACAAGCTTTAGCATCTATTGGTCAACCCCATTTAATGCGGATTTACCACGAAAATTTCAGCGATTTGGGTTTACATACTTCGCAATGTTTGCTTTCCTATTCCGATTTTGAAAAAAAACAAACCAAAGTCAATATTGTCAACACGATAAATGTCTTGGTCAAAAACAGTTATATTCCAATCATCAACGAAAATGACACCGTTGCCACGGACGAAATCAAGTTTGGCGATAACGATAAATTGGCCGCATTGACAGCCGTTTTGTTAAATGTTGACATCCTGATAATCGCTACGAATACGAACGGAATTTACACCAAAGCTTCCTTAAAGGATGAATTTCCAGAAACCATCGAATTGGTAACTGATTTAAGCGTTTTACAAAAAGAAATTGGAGATTCGAAATCATCTCACGGAACTGGTGGAATGCAATCCAAAATCGATTCGGCGGCTATAGCCAAAGCAGCCAATATCGAAACCTGGATTATCAATGGACTGGAAGACAACTTTATGGTGAAAGCTTTAAAAAACGAGATTAAATTTACCAAGATTGTGTAGATTGGAACACGGATGATACGGATTCGCTAAAGCGAAAACGCGGATAAAAACAGATTTTTTAAAGTTTTATAAAATTGAACTAAAAATTATGACTGGTAACAACTTTTTAGATTCTTTTATCTTTGCATTATTTTCTTTTATTTTTTATAAACTTTGGAAAATTATCAAAATACGTTACAGGAATAAAGGAATTGAACCAAACTCTTATGATGATAATATGCTAAATATTAGAATGTGGTTTGCAATAATAATGTTTTTATTGCTATCAATTATATCACTTCTTTTTTGGTAAATAAAATTTAAAATTAAATGCTTAAAAAAATGAAAAAATGAACTTTATATCCATACAAAACATAGACTCACTCGAAAATTGGGTGAAACAAGCGTTAAAAATTAAAAAAAATCCGCTTAAAAACAAGAAACTGGGCAAGAACAAAACACTGGTAATGTTGTTCTTTAATTCTAGTTTGAGAACGCGTTTGAGTACCCAAAAAGCAGCATTGAATTTAGGAATGAACGTGATGGTGATGAACTTTGGCAGCGAAGGTTGGACATTGGAATATGAAGATGGAGCCATTATGAATCAAGGCGCTTCGGAACACATCAAAGAAGCTGCTGCAGTGGTTTCTCAATACGCAGACATCATTGCCATCAGGGCTTTCGCAGGTTTGGTGGACAAAGAAAAAGACAATGCCGAAACCGTGATTTCAGGATTTTTGAAACACGCCACCGTGCCTATCGTGAATATGGAAAGTGCCACGGGACACCCGATGCAATCCCTTGCCGATGCGATTACAATGGCGGAACACAAAACCAAACACAGAGCCAAAGTGGTGCTAACTTGGGCACCGCATCCAAGAGCTTTGCCACAAGCAGTTCCCAATTCCTTTGTGGAAATGATGCAAAAGCAAACTGAAATGGATTTCGTGATTACGCATCCAGAAGGTTACGAATTGAATCCTGACATCACCAAAGATTCCATAATCGAATACGATCAGAATAAAGCTTTTGAAAATGCCGATTTTATCTATGCCAAAAACTGGAGCAATTACAAGGAATATGGTCAAATAACCAACTCCGACCCCAATTGGACCGTTACTGCCGAAAAAATGGCTTTGACCAACAACGCCAAGTTTATGCACTGTTTGCCCGTTCGTAGAAACGTTATCGTGGCCGACGAAGTAATTGACAGCGAACACTCCATTGTCATCGAACAAGCGAACAATAGAACTTATTCGGCTCAATTAGTGTTGCAAAAGATTTTAGAAAATAGAAAATAGAAGATTTGACAACTTTCTAAAAGTTGTCAAATCTAAACTTTCCAAAACTATCAAATCTAAAAAAATAAAAATGTCAAATAAGAAACCACTATCCATCATAAAAATCGGTGGCAACATCATCGACAATCCAACCGAATTGTCCCAGTTCTTGGAAGATTTTTCCAAGATTGAAGGCAACAAGATTCTCGTTCACGGTGGCGGAAAATCGGCTACGAAAATGGCGAAGAGTATTGGTTTGGTTCCCCAAATGATTGACGGAAGAAGAATTACCGATAAACCAATGCTGGATGTGGTCGTGATGATTTATGCCGGAGAAATCAACAAAAATATTGTAGCTCAATTGCAAGCCAACAATACCAATGCAATGGGGTTTTCTGGTGCCGACGGAAACTTGATTCAATCCACCAAAAGGAACCATCCCACCATCGATTACGGTTTTGTGGGCGATGTTCAAAAAGTGAATACTCCCTTATTGGAAACATTGATTTCTAAAGGAATTGTCCCTGTTTTTTGCGCCATCACGCACGATAAAAACGGGCAATTATTGAATACCAATGCGGATACCATTGCCAGTGAATTGGCCATCGCCGCTTCGGAAGTTTTTGAAGTGACCTTGAATTATTGCTTCGAAAAAGCGGGAGTGCTGACAGATATTGACGATGAAAATTCGGTGATTCAACAAATCAATTCTGCTCTTTATGCCAAATTAAAATCAGAAGGTGCGATTCATTCTGGAATGATTCCAAAATTGGACAACTGTTTCAATAGTTTGTCGAAAGGAGTCCAAAAAATAAAAATTGGCCATCACAAGATGTTGAAAAATGCTAATGCAATTTGTACAAGCATTGAGTTATAGTAAACAAGACCTGTCAGGTTTTTAAAACCTGACAGGTCTTATTCTCATAAAATAAACATGAAAAACATAGAAACCCTTACTCAAGAAGCCATTGCTCTTTTAAAAGCATTAATTGAAACACCTTCCTTTTCTAGTGAAGAAGAGCAAACAGCGCTTTTAATAGAAAATTGGTTTAATCAAAATAACATTCCTTTCGAAAGGGAGAACAATAATGTTTGGGCTTTTAATAAATATTTTGATAAATCCAAACCCACCCTTTTACTCAATTCGCATCACGACACCGTAAAACCCAATCAAGGCTATACCAACGATCCATTTAAAGCCATCCTAAAAGACGGCAAATTATTTGGTCTCGGAAGCAATGATGCTGGCGGTGCTTTGGTTTCATTAATCGCCACATTTACTCATTTTTATGTCTTTGAAAACCTACCTTACAATATCGTAATGGTGGCTTCGGCAGAAGAAGAAAGCAGCGGAAAAAAGGGTTTGAATAGCGTGTTGAAACATTTGCCGGAATTGGAATGTGCCATCGTTGGCGAACCTACTTTGATGCAATTGGCGGTGGCCGAAAAAGGATTATTGGTATTGGATGTAATCGTAAAAGGTACAGCTAGTCACGCCGCACACAACAATCCCGACAATCCTATCTACAATGCAATCCCTGTAATGGAATGGTTCAAAACCTATCAATTCGAGAAAATATCCGAGGTTTTAGGTCCCGTAAAAATGACCGTAACCCAAGTTACTGCAGGAAAACAGCACAACGTAGTTCCCGCCGAATGTCATTTGGTTGTGGATATTCGGGTGAATGATTGCTACAACAATACCGAAATTTTGGAAACGGTAAGAGCAAATGTAAATGCCGAAGTCACACCACGTTCGATGCATTTAAATGCTTCGTCCATCCCAATTTCACACGGATTGGTCCAAGCCGGAATCGCCTTGGGAAGAACGACTTACGGCTCGCCTACCCTTTCTGACCAATCGGTTTTGTATTGCAAATCCCTGAAACTGGGACCAGGAGAAAGCTTACGCTCGCACTCGGCAGACGAATTTATATATATCAACGAAATAGAAGAAGGAATCCAATTGTATATCAAAATATTGACTGATTTTTTCAAAATTAAATAGTACGGACAGCTCGCGAGCTGTCCCTACAAAATAAAAAATACGCTTATGAAACTTTGGGAAAAAGGAATACCAACAGATAAACAAATAGAACATTTCACCGTTGGAAACGACCGTGAATTAGACTTGGTTTTGGCAAAATACGATGCTTTGGGTTCTATTGCCCACGCCAAAATGTTGTGTCAAATCGGACTTTTGACGGAAGAAGAAACCGATTCTTTGGTTCTGGCTTTGGAAGACATCATTGTTGATGCTGAAAAAGGTGAATTCGAAATTGACGAAAATTTTGAAGACGTACATTCCAAAATCGAATACCTTTTGACGATAAAATTAGGCGATGCCGGAAAGAAAATCCACACGGCTCGTTCTCGTAACGACCAAGTTTTAGTTGACGTGAATTTATATTTAAAAGATGTCGTTACCGAATTCAAATCGCAAGTAAAAACCTTGTTTGATTTGTTGATGGAATCGGCAGATAAATACCAGAATGTATTGTTGCCGGGTTACACCCATTTGCAAATTGCAATGCCTTCTTCCTTTGGAATGTGGTTTTCCGCCTATGCCGAAACCTTGATTGACGACATTACGATGTTAAACGCCGCTTTGAAAATCGTGGACCAAAACCCATTGGGTTCAGCCGCCGGTTACGGCAGCTCCTTCCCGATCAACCGAACATTTACGACTCAGGAATTAGGGTTTGAAACCTTAAAATTCAATTCGGTGGCCGCACAAATGAGCCGCGGAAAATCAGAGAAAACAGTAGCTTTCGCAATGAGTAGCGTGGCTGCAACCTTGGCGAAATTCTCGATGGACGTTTGTTTATATATGAGCCAAAATTTTGATTTTATCGCTTTACCACCTCATTTAACGACAGGTTCCAGCATTATGCCACACAAGAAAAACCCGGATGTTTTTGAGTTAATCCGTGGAAAATGCAACAAAATTCAAGCCTTGCCTTATGAAATTACCTTAATCACAAATAACCTACCAAGCGGGTATCACAGAGATTTACAATTATTGAAAGAAGGATTGTTTCCTGCGATTCAAAACCTGAAAGCCTGTTTGGATATCGCAATTTTCTCCATCAAAGACATCAAGGTAAAAGACAATATTCTGGCGGATAAAAAATACGATTATCTGTTTACGGTGGATACATTAAACGAAATGGTGGTAGCTGGTATTCCTTTTAGAGATGCTTACAAAGCCGTTGCGGAACAACTGGAAAACGGCACTTTCCAATCACCAAAAGAAACCAAACATACCCACGAAGGAAGTATCAACAACCTTTGTTTAGAGGAGATTAAAGAGAAGATGAAATTGGCTTTATAGGTTTTGAAAAGCAAAAATAAACCGCAGATTCACAGATTAAAAGTATAATCTGCGAATCTGCGGTTTTATATTTTAATGCCAAAATTAGCTACAATTTCCCCTTCAACTCCCCGGCATCAATATCACTGTGAGAAACATCATAAACCGATTTTCCTTCCTTAATTAACAGCAATTGTGGCGATTGATGATACACACCAAAACGGCTCGCAATTTCATTTGAAATAGCTCTGTGTTCCAATAAATCCAGAAAATAGGCATCTACATTTTCTTCTAAATCAAATTCGTTCTCAAATTGTTTCAAAGCGGTACGGCTAACGATACAACGCGTACTATGTTTAAAAATCACAACCGGTTTTTCGTTTGAAAGGGTCATAATTTCATTTAATTGACCCAAATCAGTCAATGGAATCCAATTGATTTTGCTCTTCGAATTATCTTGTTTTTCGGAACTTCCGAAAAGATTTGAAAATACACTCATTTTGTCGTTTTTTAAGTCATTTTGTCGTCTGTAATCCCCTTTTTTCCGGCCAAAATGTCGTAACTTTAGTGGTGGAATAAGATTTGACGATTATTCGACAAAGGTACAACATCTTTAAATTTACACAAGCACATTAATTCGCATAACAAACATTCAACTTTAAATAAAAAGTAAAATGAACATCAATAAATTTACAATCAAATCGCAGGAAGCCATTCAGCATTCACAGCAACTGGCTCAGGGTTTTGGACAACAACAAATAGAAAACGAACACATTTTCAAAGCTATTTTTGAAGTCGATGAAAACGTGGCGCCTTTCATTTTGAAAAAACTAAATGTAAATGTTCCGTTGTTCGAACAAATATTGGACAGCACCATCCAGAGCTTTCCAAAAGTTTCCGGTGGCGAAATTATGCTTTCCAGAATGGCAAACACAACACTCACCGAAGCCGAGATCATTGCCAAAAAAATGAACGACGAATTCGTTTCCATAGAACATTTAATCTTGGCTATTTTTGGTTCCAAAAGCAAAGTGGCCCAAATCCTGAAAGACCAAGGTTTAACCGAAAAAGGATTGAAAGCAGCCATTGACGAACTTCGAAAAGGAGAAAGAGTAACCTCCGCCTCCGCGGAGGAGACATACAATTCTTTGAACAAATACGCCAAAAACCTCAACGAACTGGCTCGAACCGGCAAACTCGATCCCGTAATTGGTCGTGACGAAGAAATTCGTAGGGTTTTGCAAATCTTGACCCGTAGAACCAAAAACAACCCGATGTTGGTCGGAGAACCTGGAGTTGGTAAAACTGCCATCGCCGAAGGTTTAGCACACCGAATCGTGGATGGCGACGTTCCCGAAAACCTGAAAGACAAAATCGTGTTTTCACTCGATATGGGAGCTTTGATTGCCGGAGCCAAATACAAAGGGGAATTCGAAGAACGATTGAAATCTGTAGTAAAAGAAGTCACTGCTGCCGAAGGCGATATTGTCCTTTTTATTGACGAAATTCACACCCTTGTGGGTGCTGGCGGTGGCGAAGGCGCGATGGATGCGGCAAACATCCTGAAACCGGCTTTGGCTCGTGGCGAACTGCGTGCTATTGGTGCAACCACTTTGGACGAATACCAAAAATATTTCGAAAAAGACAAAGCACTCGAACGTCGTTTCCAAAAAGTGATGATTGAGGAACCGGATACCGAAAGCGCTATTTCCATTCTTCGTGGTATCAAAGACAAATACGAAACACACCATAAAGTTCAGATAAAAGACGATGCTATTATTGCAGCGGTCGAATTATCGCAACGTTATATTACCAATCGTTTTTTGCCGGACAAAGCCATTGATTTAATGGACGAAGCCGCTTCGAAAATCCGAATGGAAATCAATTCGAAACCCGAAGAACTCGACGTTTTGGATCGAAAAATTATGCAATTGGAAATCGAAATTGCCGCCATCAAACGCGAAAAAGACGAAAGCAAACTGAAAGCTTTGGGAATGGATTTGGCCAACCTGAAAGACGACCGAAATGAAGTCTTCACCAAATGGAAATCCGAGAAAGATGTGGTCGATAACATTCAAACCGTAAAAACCGAAATCGAAGACTTCAAATACGAAGCCGAACGCGCCGAACGCGAAGGCGATTATGGAAAAGTAGCCGAAATCCGTTACGGAAAAATAAAAGAAGCCCAAGAGCGATTGGATGCGTTCCAAAAACAATTGGCCGAAGATCAAAAAGAAGGCACTTCCTTGATAAAAGAAGAAGTCACCCGTGAAGACATTGCCGAAGTAGTAGCCAAATGGACCGGAATTCCAGTAATGAAAATGCTGCAGGGCGAAAGAGAAAAACTCTTGAAACTGGAAGACGAATTGCACAAACGCGTCGTGGGCCAGGAAGAAGCCATCGAAGCCGTGAGCGATGCCGTGCGTAGAAGTCGTGCGGGCTTGCAGGATATGAAAAAACCCGTGGGAACCTTCCTTTTCTTGGGAACTACAGGAGTTGGAAAAACCGAATTGGCCAAAGCCTTGGCAGAATATTTATTCGACGACGAAAACGCCATGACCCGAATCGATATGAGCGAATACCAGGAACGCCACAGTGTTAGCCGATTGGTAGGAGCGCCTCCGGGATATGTGGGCTATGACGAAGGCGGACAATTGACCGAAGCCGTCCGCAGAAAACCCTATTCTGTAATATTATTAGACGAAATCGAAAAAGCCCATCCCGACACCTTCAACATCTTGTTGCAAGTCTTGGACGAAGGACGATTGACAGACAACAAAGGACGTCTCGCCGATTTCAAAAACACGATTATCATTATGACTTCCAATATGGGAAGCCAGATTATACAGGAGAAATTCGAGAACCTAAAAGGAAGTGTCGAAGCCGCCACCGAAGCTGCCAAAGTGGAAGTTTTGGGCTTGTTGAAACAAACCGTTCGTCCGGAATTCATCAATCGTATTGACGAAATCGTGATGTTTACGCCGCTGACCAATGCCAATATTGCGCAAATCGTGGGCTTGCAACTGAAATCGGTGACCAGAATGCTGGCACAACAAGGCATCACAATGGACGCCACTCCGGAAGCCATTGCCTATTTATCCGAGAAAGGCTATGATCCGCAATTTGGTGCCCGACCAGTAAAACGAGTAATCCAAAGAGACGTGCTTAATGAATTATCCAAAGAAATTCTCTCTGGAAAAATCACAACCGACAGCATCGTTTTAATTGATGCCTTTGATGGAAAGTTGGTATTTAGGAATCAAAGTGAGTTGGTACATTAAGCAATTCTTACTAACAACCTCAACCCTTTCAGAGTTTTAAACTCTGAAAGGGTTCTAGCTAACACCAGTCGAGAGATTGGTGTTTTTTTTTGCAGCGGAAAAACAAATAAAAACCCAAAACAACCGTTACAATTTCATACATTAGAAAAAAATTAAATCAATGCAAACAGAAGCTGTTTATACGATTAATACTAGACTTACCAAAAAAGGGAAAATAATCAAAAATAGCTATGGAAATAAATTTAGATAATAAGGAATACCAATATGCGCTTAATTTAATTAAAAACACCAATCAAACCTTTTTCTTGACTGGAAAAGCTGGAACTGGAAAATCTACCTTTTTAAAACATATTACTAATACCGTATCAAAAGAGTTTGTTGTCTTAGCTCCTACTGGTATTGCATCGGTTAACGTAAAAGGGATGACAATAAATTCTTTTTTTTTATTTCCTTTAAGACCTTTATTGCATAATGATAGTGGAATAAAACGCTTTCCAAAAGGTTCTGAAAAAAGAGAATTAATTGAAGTTATGGACACTTTGATTATTGATGAAATATCAATGGTAAGAGCAGACATTATAGATGCTATTGATTGTTCCTTAAGAAAAAACGGTGGAGATGAAAACTTGCCTTTTGGAGGTAAACAAGTTGTTTTTGTGGGTGACGTTTTTCAATTGGAACCAGTAGCTTCAAAAAAATCAGGGGAGCAGGAAATAATTAATCAGCTATACAATAATCCCTATTTTTTTAATGCTAGAGTTTTTGAAAAAATAAAATTCTTTACGATTGAATTGTTAAAAGTATATAGACAAAATGATACAGACTTTATAAACTTATTGGATAAAGTTAGGATAAATGAAACAGCAAATACGGATTTAATCAAATTAAATAATCGACTAATTACTAGTGCTGATTTGAAAAGTAAAGAATATATAATAACACTTTCAACCACAAATGAAATTGCCAATGACGTGAATCAACAAAAACTAGCTGAAATCAACAATATCAAATATATTTATGAAGCTGAAATAACAGGAGTTTTTGAAACAAATAGATATCCAACAGATATTGAATTAAATCTAAAAGTTGGTGCACAGATTATATTTATAAAAAATGATAGCTATAAAAGATGGTTTAACGGTACGATAGGTAAAGTTAAGCATCTCTCGGATGAAGAAATAACTATTATACTTGAAAATGGTGATTATTATACTTTGGAAAAAGTGATATGGGAGAACACTAAGTACAAATTCAATAGAATTCTAAATAAAATTGAATCGGAAGTAACTGGGACTTTTGAACAATATCCATTAAAGTTAGCGTGGGCAATTACTATCCATAAAAGTCAAGGTCTAACTTTTGATAAAATAATTATAGACTTTGGTAGAGGTACTTTTGCTTATGGTCAAGCTTATGTTGCATTAAGTAGAGTAAGAACAATTAATGGATTGTTTTTAAAAAGAAAAATAGTAACCTCAGATATTAGTGTTAATGAGGCGGTGAAAGAATTTGCTAAATCTTTCAATGATGATAAAGCTATTAAAGAATATATCAATTACAATA
>DAORUG010000005.1:0-42539 GCA_035433125.1 Flavobacterium sp. | reverse complement strand
GATGCTTCAAGTCAGCGAGAATTTCAGAGAAGCCACAAATAAAGAGCGTTCCAGTAGGCTTTAAAACTCTTGCTGACTGCTCAATCCATTTCATTGAAAACTTGATATATTCTTCTTGACTTTCAAACGTATCCCAATCCGCTTTTTTAATATTGTACGGTGGATCTGCAAAAATCATATCTACACTTTCGTCAGGAAGTGATTTTAGCCATTCAATGCTATCACCTTGCCACAACTCTCCTTGCTGGTGCTGATAAAATATTGTCGGCTTAATATTGTTTTCAAAGTTCGCATGTAAGCGTTCCCCTTTTATTTGAACTTCACCAAAAAAAGTTGGCAGTTCTTTATTTCTTGTCATTGTTTTACCCATTGCATGATGTTATTTCGAAACTTTTCAAAAGTACTCATTTTTTATTCTAAAGAATTCAGACTAAATAAAAAAAACGACACCCTTTTCAGGATGCCGTTTTTCATTATAAAAAATACAGGTTTTACTTATTTTTCTCTTGGAAATTGCAAAGCGGCTTGAGCTGCTGCTAATCTTGCAATTGGCACACGGAAAGGAGAACAACTTACATAGTTCATCCCAATTTTGTGACAGAAAACAACACTTTCAGGGTCTCCACCGTGCTCACCACAAATACCAACTTTTAGGTTTGGTTTAGTTTGACGGCCTCTTTCAACTCCAATTTTAATTAATTCACCCACACCTTCTTGGTCAATGGTTTGGAAAGGATCATCTGGAAGAATTCCAAGGTCAAGATATTTAGGAAGGAATCCACCAATATCATCACGACTGAATCCAAAACTCATTTGAGTTAAGTCATTGGTTCCAAAGCTGAAGAAATCAGCCTCTTCTGCCATACCGTTTGCTTTCAAGGCAGCACGAGGAATTTCGATCATTGTACCGTATAAATAAGGTATTTTTTTAACTCCTAATTTTTCACAAGTTTCCTTGTACACAGCGTCAACAATTTCTCTTTGATTTTTCAACTCGTTTTTCGAACAAGTTACAGGAACCATAATTTCCGGCATTGCTTTTTTACCTTCTTGAATCAACTCAGCAGATGCTTCGAAGATGGCTCTAATTTGCATTTCGGTAATTTCAGGATAACTAACTCCTAAACGAACACCTCTATGACCAAGCATTGGATTGTTTTCGTGTAATGCTAGAACTCTTCGGTTCAATACACTCATGCTTATTCCCAATTCTTTACTCAACTGAACTAATTTTTCTTTATCGTGAGGAACAAACTCGTGCAATGGTGGATCTAACAAACGAATAGTCACTGGGAAACCACTCATAACTCCCAATGTTCTTTTGATATCTTTTTTTACATATACGAATAAACCGTTCAAAGCTTCTCTTCTTTCTTTTTCGGTTTTACTCACAATCATTTTGCGTAATAAAAATAATGGTTGGTCACTTCCTTCACCATAAAACATATGCTCTGTACGGAAAAGCCCAATTCCTTCGGCTCCAAATCTAGCACCTTGTTCAGCATCTCCAGGAGTTTCTGCATTGGTACGAACGCCAATTACTTTAGTTTTATCTACCAGTTTCATAAGGTTTTTGTACGATTGATTTTTATCTAAATCTACATCAACCAAATCCATACTTCCTAAGTAAACCAATCCTTTTGTACCGTCAAGACTCAACCAATCGCCTTCTTTGATGAAAGTTCCATCATTAGCTCTAAACGATTTGGTTTCGCTATTAATTTGGATGTCATTACATCCTACGATACAACATTTTCCCCAACCTCTGGCTACTAATGCAGCGTGAGATGTCATTCCTCCTTTTGTGGTAAGGATGGCTTGCGATTTGTGCATTCCATCAACATCTTCTGGAGAAGTTTCTTCTCTTACCAAGATTACTTTTTCACCACGGCTAGCCCATTCAACAGCGTCATTAGACGAGAAAACAACACGTCCTATTGCTCCACCTGGTCCAGCTGGCAATCCTTTTGCTACGGGTTTAGTTATTTTTTGAACTTCTGGATTCAACATTGGCAATAACAATTCTACTAATTGATTTGGTCCTACACGCATCACAGCAGTATTGGCATCAATTAATTTAGAATTGTACATATCGCTTGCAATTTTTACAGCGGCAACTCCATTACGTTTCCCGATACGGCATTGCAACATATATAGCGTTCCTTTTTCGATAGTAAACTCAATATCTTGCATGTCTTTATAATGATTCTCCAATCTGTTTTGAATTGCAAACAGTTGTTTGTAAGCCACAGGCATAATTTCTTCTAAAGTAGGCAACAGTCTGCTATGGTCATTTTTAGATTTATCATTTACTGGAGCTGGAGTTCTAATACCTGCAACAACATCTTCACCTTGAGCATTGATTAAATATTCTCCATAAAAATAATCTTCTCCATTTCCTGGATTTCTAGTAAAAGCAACACCGGTAGCACTTGATTCTCCCATGTTTCCAAAAACCATGGCTTGAACATTTACTGCAGTTCCCCATTCGTGTGGAATGTTTTCGATACGACGGTATTCGATAGCTCTTTTTCCCATCCAGCTGCTAAATACACCACCAATACTTCCCCATAATTGTTCGTTTGGATCTTCTGGAAAGGGTTTACCAAGAACTTTAATAACAGTGGCTTTAAATTCTTTTACTAAAGATTTTAATTCTTCAACTGTTAAATCAGTATCAAATTGATATCCTTTTTTATGCTTTACTTTTTCAAGTTTTTCGTCTAATACTTTTCTAATTCCTTTTCCGTCTTTAGGCTCAATTCCGGCGGCTTTTTCCATTACCACATCGGCATACATCATAATCAAACGACGGTAAGCATCGTAAGCAAAACGAGCATCACCCGATTGTTTGATAACTCCTTCGATAGTTTGTTCGTTTAATCCAATATTCAAAACGGTGTCCATCATTCCAGGCATCGATTTTCTCGCACCTGAACGAACAGAAAGTAATAAAGGATTGTTTACATCGCCAAATTTTTTACCCATTATTTCTTCTACAGCAGCCAAAGCGTTATCTGCTTGCCCTTGTAGTTCGGCTGGATATTTCTTTTTATTGTCGTAAAAAGCGGTACATACTTCGGTGGTGAGTGTATATCCTGGAGGAACAGGTAACATAAGATCTGGATGACCTGCCATCTCGGCTAGGTTTGCTCCTTTTCCTCCTAATAAATTTTTCATAGATTCATTTCCATCAGCTTTGCCGCCACCAAAAGAATAGACGTATTTTGGGGCTTTTGTTTCTTTTGCCATTTTTATTAAATTTTATTTATTTTATGTGTTATTTTATATTTCTTTCAAAGGTAGAGGCAATACAACTAAAAAAAAATGATAATTGTCATATTTAAAATTGTGACAAATGACTTCCATTTTTTAGAATTTCTAAACCCTATATTCGTCAACATCTCCGCCTTATTTTCTAAATGCTTTTAGGGAATAAATCTGCTTTTTCTATCAAAAAAATCCAAATACAATTTTAATTAAAACAAATGGTTCTACTGGAAATGTTGTTGGAGTTCTTACTTTAAACCATTAAGCGAATTAAGAAAAGTGATACTAATGCAAATTTTATTTCACTTAATTTTTTGTCTTTCTTATAAATACCAGTTTGAACAAGAAAATTAAAAAAGTATGAACACTTTAAAACTTAATTTTCTTAATGGTCAAAATATTTTTCTTTCACACAAATACCACTAGAACTACATAAATAGAAAGTTAAGAGGGTACAAAAAAATATTCGAAAAATCCAACAGGTTTGATATATTTGTGAAATCTATCTTGAAATGATAGTGGATTTTAAAAATTAATTTTATTGCTAACCCAAAACCAACTTACTTTTTATTATGGAACAAATTATCAAAGACACAACAGCAAATCCAGCTCCATTAGGCCTTTTTGGCTTCGGGATGACAACAATTTTATTAAACATTCACAATGCCGGTTTCTATGAAGTCAACTCAATGATTATGGGAATGGGAATCTTTTTTGGTGGAATACAACAAGTCATTGCCGGTGTGATGGAATGGAAAAAAGGGAATGGTTTTGGAATGGCTGCTTTTACTTCCTACGGATTCTTTTGGTTATCGCTTGTTGCTATTTGGCTCCTTCCCTTGATGGGAGTTACAAAACCTGACGGAGCGTCTATGGGTTGTTATTTGGGACTTTGGGGTATGTTTACTTTGGCTTTCTTTATCGGAACTTTGAACGGAAATACCATTGGCAAACTTATTTTTGGTTCGTTAGTCATTTTGTTTGCACTTCTTTCTGCGGCAAGTTTTACTGGGAATGAATCCATTCATACTATTGCTGGATATGAAGGAATCTTATGCGGATTTTTTGCTTTTTATGAAGGAGCTGCTATCGTAATCAATGAAAAAATAGGACGAAAAGTATTGCCTTTATAATATTGAACATAATTTGTTGTTAAATCAGTATCTTTACTTTCTTTTCTTCAGAAATAGATTTTAAATTTGTTTCCAACATAATTAATTTTAAGACTTTTACACCCAAAAATGAAAATATAATGAGTTACTACAAAATCGAAAATTTAGAACAATACTTCAAACACTATAATAAATCGGTTCGAGAGCCAAGAAAATTTTGGAGTAAGATTGCTTCGGAAAACTTTACTTGGTACCAAGAATCTGAAAAAATTGTTGAGTTTGATATGGCCGAAGCTAAAATTAAATGGTTTGTTGATGCCAAAGTTAACATTGTAAAAAACTGCATGGACAGGCATCTTTCCAAACGAGGCGAAAAAACAGCTATTATTTTTGAACCCAACAATCCCAACGATTCAGCAGAGCATATCACCTATAACGATTTGTATGCAAGAGTTTCGAAAATGGCCAATGTGCTTCGCGAACAAGGCATCCAAAAAGGCGATAGAGTTTGTGTCTATTTACCAATGATTCCTGAAATCGCAGTTTCAGTTTTGGCTTGTGCGAGAATTGGCGCCATCCATTCGGTGGTCTTTGCAGGATTTTCAGCTTCAGCTGTAGCCACAAGAATCAACGATAGCGAATGCAAAATGGTCATTACATCTGACGGTGGTTTTAGAGGCGAAAAAACTATCGATTTGAAAGGAATCATCGATGAAGCACTCGTAAATTGTGCTTCTGTCGAAAAAGTTTTGGTAGTCAAAAGAACCAACTCTTCTATCAAAATGAAAGAAGGTCGTGACCAATGGTTACAACCACTGATTGATGAAGCATCAGACAATTGCGTAGCCGAAATAATGGATGCCGAAGATCCTTTGTTTATTCTTTATACTTCTGGCTCCACCGGAAAACCAAAAGGAATGGTGCACACCACTGCAGGCTATATGGTTTACACTGCTTATTCGTTCAAAAATGTTTTCAATTACGAAGAAAATGATATTTTCTGGTGTACAGCTGATATTGGCTGGATTACCGGACATTCCTATATTTTATACGGTCCATTATTGAATGGCGCAACCACAGTCATGTTCGAAGGAGTTCCAACTTATCCAGATTTTAGTCGTTTTTGGGAAATCATAGAAAAACATAAGGTTACTCAATTTTACACCGCTCCAACTGCAATACGCTCTTTGGCAAAAGAAAATTTGTCCTACGTACAAAAATATCCACTAAAATCACTTAAAGTTATTGGTTCCGTAGGAGAACCTATCAATGAGGAAGCTTGGCACTGGTACAATGACCACGTGGGAGGAAAACGTTGCCCATTAGTTGATACTTGGTGGCAAACCGAAACAGGAGGAATTTTGATTTCGGCCTTAGCATTTATAACGCCAACAAAACCAACCTATGCTTCTTTACCATTACCTGGAATTCAGGTGGTTTTAATGGATGAAAAACGCAACGAAATCGAAGACAATCAAGTTACCGGAAGCCTTTGTATTAAATTCCCTTGGCCAGGAATTGCAAGAACCATTTGGGGAGATCATCAACGGTATAAAGAAACTTATTTTAGCGCTTTTCCAGGGAAATACTTCACTGGTGATGGAGCTTTGCGTGATGAAGTTGGGTACTATAGAATTACAGGTCGCGTCGATGATGTGATTATTGTTTCTGGACATAATTTGGGAACTGCGCCTATCGAAGATGCAATAAACGAACATCCAGCTGTTGCCGAAAGTGCAGTTGTAGGTTTCCCACACGATGTCAAAGGAAATGCTTTGTATGGTTTTGTAATCCTAAAAGAATCTGGAGAATATAGAGACAGAGCCAACTTGAATAAAGAGATCAACCAACATATTTCGGATCACATTGGGCCAATTGCAAAACTAGATAAAATACAATTTGTTTCAGGCTTGCCAAAAACCCGTTCTGGAAAAATTATGCGTCGCATTTTGCGCAAAATAGCCGAAGGTGATTTCTCTAATTTTGGAGATACCACCACTTTATTAAATCCAGAAATTGTAGATGAAATTAAAGAAGGAAGATTGTAAAAAATATTGAATTCAAAAGCAAAGGCTGTCTCTTTTCGAGGCAGCCTTTTTTATTTTTAGTTTTTTACAATTAGTAAACATTGTTTTAATTCTGGTTTTTCGATGATGAAGTTTAGTAACCATTCTCGCAACAACTCCATTTCGTAGGGTAACAATGATTTTATTGCTTTTTCTAACTCTTTGCAAAATAGTGAGACATCAAAGCTTACTCTTTCCAGCACTGATTTAGTATAATCAAACATTACTTTAGACATAATTAATATAGATTAAGGGTTAGGAATGATAATATAACCTTGTAAAAATATGCTTTTATTTTTGCTAAATATTAAAATTAACAACGAATTATGATGTTATTTATTGTGTGAAAGATATAGTATTCATTACCCACAATTTATCCTTTTCTTGCTCGAAACATTTCTCTTTTTCCTGGTGCTCCTTCGTGCTTTTCGACGGTAAATCCAGCTTCTATCATATTTCTTTTTATTATTCCACGGGCAGCATAAGTAACCAAAACGCCATTTACTTTGAGCGCTTCATACATTTTCTTGAAAATTGCTGCACTCCACAATTCGGGTTGCACATCGTAACCAAAAGCATCAAAATAAATCAAATCAAATTTTTGAATATCATCAATGTCTGCAAAAAATTGTTTCCGTTTTGTGAAAACAAAATCTTCATTCAAATCATTAGGTTCTTCCCAGTTGCATTGGTGCAATTTTTCGAAAATGAATCTATCTTTTTCAGCATTCAATTCCGCAACATAATTCATCGATGAAGCTTCTTCTATAGAAACAGGAAAGGCTTCGACTCCCACGTAATTTACTTTTTGATTGAATTTTGGATATTCCAAAAAAGTGATAAAAGCATTCAAACCCGTTCCAAATCCAATTTCTAAAATAGAAACTGACTTATTTTCGAACAATGAAAGTCCTTTTTTTATAAAAACATGCTGCGATTCCTGAATGGCACCAAATCGAGAATGATAACACTCATCCCATTCTTCAATATGTATGGTTGTAGAGCCGTCTCGGGTTTGAATTATATTTCTTTTCAAAATTCTATTTATTTATTTATTTGGTTGTATTCGGGGTTTTAAAAAGTCAAATTTAATTAAATCCAATTTAGGATACCCATTAATGCTTCTTATTTATTGGATATTCTGTAAATTCAACTCCACATTTTATATTTTTTTTGAAATATAAATAAATCTCAGTTTAATGTCATAAATACTATTTTTTTGATAACTAATATGATGTTTTTTGTTTAATTTTGCAAACGATTCATTCCACATGAATTATCTCTCTTTTATTAAAATATGTTTAAAAAGAATACCTAATTATGAGTGCAACGCAAACCAATAAAATAGAAATCGTAAAAGCTTCAACTTCAAAAATTAAGGACGTAGATTTTGATAATTTGCATTTTGGCGAAGTTTTTACCGACCATTTATTTGAATGTGATTTCAAAAATGGCGAATGGCAAAAACCAATTATCAAACCTTATGCTCCCTTTTTATTAGATCCTTCGGCTAAAGTTTTCCATTATGGACAAGCTATTTTTGAAGGAATGAAAGCCTACAAAGACGATAACGATTCCATTTGGTTGTTCAGACCTGATCAAAATTACCATCGTTTCAATCATTCTGCATCCAGAATGGCAATGCCAGAAGTTCCAGAAGAAATCTTTATGGAAGGATTGAAACAATTGTTAGAATTAGATAAAGCTTGGGTTCAAAAAGGAAACGGAAGCAGTATGTATATTCGTCCATTTATGATTGCTACCGGAACTGGAGTAATTGCAAATCCATCAGAAGAATATAAATTTATGATCCTTTTATCACCTGCAAAAGCCTACTATTCTGGCGAAGTGAAAGTGTTGATTGCGGAACATTTCAGTAGAGCTGCCAACGGCGGAATTGGTGCTGCAAAAGCAGCAGGAAATTATGCGGCACAGTTTTATCCAACCAATTTAGCTAATAAAGAAGGGTATCAACAAGTGATTTGGACTGATGATGCTACACATACCAAACTAGAAGAAGCCGGAACAATGAATGTGTTTTTTAGAATAAACGACACTTTAATGACAGCTCCAACTAGCGAAAGAATCCTTGATGGTGTGACTAGAAAAAGCCTTATTGATTTGGCAAAACGCGAAGGAATCAATGTAGAAGTTCGTCCGGTTTTAGTATCAGAACTAGTCGAAGCAGCAAAAAACGGAACTTTAAAAGAAATCTTTGGAGCTGGAACAGCAGCGGTTGTTAGTGTTATCAAAGGATTCTCTTATCAGGATGTATATTACGAAATGACGCCTATAGAAAACTCCTACGCTTCGATTTTAAAAGAAAAACTCACCAATATTCAAAACAAACTAGCTGAAGACACTTTTGGTTGGACTGTTAAGGTTTAGTTGGCAGGTTGCAGGTTGCAGATTTCAGGTTGTAGATTTCAGGTTGCAGATTTCAGGTTGGACTAAATAATTACAAATAGTTAAAGCAGTTTAAAGATGATTGATTTCATTTTTAAACTGCTTTTTTATTTGTAAATCTGCTATCTTTTTTTCCTGCTATCTGAAAACTGCTATCTGCTATCTTTTTTCGTGCTGCCAACTGCTATCTTTTTTATCTGCTAACTTCCTCCAAGTATTTTAGAAAAATCGGGTTTAAAATAATTAGGACCTTTCATTACTTTTCCGTCCTCACGATATATAGGTTTTCCGTCTTCTCCCAATTTACTCATATTGGAACGTTGAATTTCGTCGAAAACTTCTTCTATTTTGTGTTGCAAACCGTGTTCTATTATGGTTCCGCAAAGAATGTACATCATATCGCCCAAGGCATCGGCAATTTCAATTAAATCATTATTCTGAACTGCTTCCAGATATTCCTCGTTTTCTTCTTTCATCAAATTGTAACGAAGTGTGTTTTTAGTTTCGCCCAAATCGGCTCTTGGATTTTCACTGTGACCAATTTTGAAAGCCGTATGAAACTCTTTGACTGCGTTGATTTGTTTTTGCATAATTTTATTTGATTAAATGAGTTGGCAAATTAGTAACTTTTCTTAAACAAATTCCTAAATTTGCCCAAAAAATTATACTATGTTTAGTCAAGGTCAGATGATGTTTGCCGGTTTTTTTGTTGTTATTTTTATAATCGCAATGATTTATGCCTATAGAAAAGATGCCAAATTGCACAAAATATTCTACAAAGGGAATTTCAAGATTTTGATTGGTTTTGCCCTTTTTATTGTGCTTTTGTTTGTGATAAAAATATTTTTTAAACGATAGTCATTGGTTTTGTTATGTCAAGTCCTTTAAAAATTCTCATTGAATCAAAGTATCCATTGTGTCACGACCACACTCGATTTGACAAACTATAAAACCTTAAAAAATTTCTCCCAAAAAAAATCCCTTACTGCAATTTACAGTAAGGGATTAATTTAATTATTAAGTTAGGTTTATTCTTTCACTAACTTAAGTGTAGAAGTACCATTTGAAGTTGACACTTTTGCAAAATAAACTCCTTTTGAAAGTTCAGAAGCATTAACCGAAACTTCTTTAGAAGCTCCAAATTTAGTATAAACTGCTTTTCCTTGAACATCATACACTTGAATAGAAGTAATGTCATCATTACCAGAAGTAATGTTCCAGCTACCTCTTGTAGGATTAGGATAAGCTCTGAAGCTTGAAGCGTCAAAGTTTTGAGTTCCTAAAGCAGTTCCAAAATCATAAGCACCAGTTAATACATTAACCGTTAGGTTGTAAGTTCCAGCAACTGTAGGTATATTGTTTCCAGTTTTTGTTCCTGCAGGAAAAGTATCTCCTCCCCAGTCACCACCAGCCCAAGCATTATTTAGACGGAATTTTGCTCCCCCGCCTACTACAACTAAACCAGTTGAAGTATAATTTATACCATCAACAGTTGATAATTGATGAACATCAATTGGTCCGGGATTTCCAGCTTCACCAGGCCATCCGCCAACACCTTCACCAACAATTGAATAGGTAATTTTAGAAAAAGTGTATGTTTTAGAAGGAACGTCTAAAGTAACATTGTATGTTCCTGCACTTCCTGGTGGCACAACAATATTATTTGCTCCATTCCCAGATCCTGTAGGAAAAGGAGTGTCTCCATATTTTACATCCCAAGCATTATTAGTACGGAACAAAAGTTGACCTGGAACAATTGGAAGATTATTCAAAGTGTAAGTAACTCCATCTGTTGTTGTCATTTGGTGAACGTCAATAGGTCCAGGATTATTAGCTTGACCTGGCCATCCATCAACTCCAGTACCATCTCCAACTATACTTATCCCAGGAAATGTTGCTACTGCAAATGTGTATTTATAAAGTGAATAATCAAAAGTAACATCATAATCAATTCCTGTTGTAAGTACCGGAATCATATCTGTAGCAGATAATGCATCTCCTGTTGGGAAAGTTAAACCTCCAGCCATAACTCCATCAATACTAAATTGACAAGATCCAGGAACCAAAGTAACTTTTTTAGCAGTAAATATTATACCATCATTTGTTGTCAATACTGCTCCTCCTGGAGCTGATACTGATGAACCTACAAGTTTAATAATAGGAAGAGGTGTTCCTGGTACGAATGACCAAGTTCCAGCAATTCTGTTAAATGTAATAGTCCAAGATCCTGCTTGACATAAAATATTTTTACCCGCATCTACTGGAACTGCATTTGTTCCTGAAGGCCAGCCACCATCAATTGCAAATTGTGCATCTGTTGGTCCCCAACCATAAGTATTAGTTACAGTAGGCGCACATCCAGTTGTCCAACATTTACCTTCACGGAATTTTAATTCACCATCGGAAAGTACTTTATCAACAAGGGTGTAAGTAATACCGTCGGCAGTTAGCATCTCCGTTTCTGCGGTGTCAGTCCATCCACCATTTCCAGACCCAATTAAGGTAATTACCGGATAAGTTTGTGATTTACCGCTGAAGCTAAATAAAAACACAGCAATAAATAAATAAAATAATTTTGTTTTCATAATTGATACTATTTTTAGATTAATATCTTATAAAAGTATAAAAAACTGACGAATAAAAAACGAATCCTTCAAAAAATAATCAACTACCACGTTTTCGTGTTGATAACATTTCATTTATCCGTTAATTTTAACAAATCTAAAACCAACAATTATTAGGAACCAAAATAATAGTAAAAAAAAAGCTAAAAAGTAAGGCCGTCTTTTGGGACGGCCTTACTATATGAGGAAAAAGAATGTTATTGTTTTAGCAACCTCATCACTTTTAGTTCGTTGTTTTCATCTACTACTTTTACAAGGTAGATTCCTTGGTTCAAATCACTAATAGAATATTGATTTTCTTTGGATTGAGTTGCATTGAACCTTTTTACCAATTGTCCTGTAATAGAATAAATTTCTACTTTGGAAGTAGTGGCATTCAACGTAAAATAATTCGTGGCTGGATTGGGATACAAATAAATTTCACCGTTCACTTCAAATTTATCCGTTCCTAATGTAGAAGGTTTGTTTCCGTAAATTCTAAATCCTCCTGCTTCGATAGCAATTGTTGCTGTTGTGCTTGTTACTTCAATTGAAGAATTATCCATCAAGTTGTACCAAGTTCCGGTATAAGGAAAATCAGGAGTGACGTTTTGAGAAATGACATCAAAATTGGTTAATACCACCACGTTTTTCAATTGCGTAGAAGGCATTGTGTTATCCCAAATGAATAATCTTGGGGTAATTGTATTTCCCGATTGAATATCAAAACCACTATTTGCTGTGTTATTTACGTTAAATAAAGGTTCCGTAGTTTTCAAGGTTATCATTTTTGCCCAATCAAAATAGATTTTATTTCTATTCACATCTCCCAACCAATTGTTTACCCATTGTGGTTGTTGTTTGGTCGCTAGTTTACAATCACCTGGGGGAACTCCACCGTCATAATCGGAATTGACTGTACCATCAGTACAAGCCCAAATCGACTTTTCCCAACCTAAAGCACCAAAATGCCAAATCATTTTTGGACCTGGAACTAACAAAGATACTGCCCCAATAGCTGACATTCTAGATAAAGCTGTGTTTAAGGTTTTTACGTTATGAGCAGGATTTGAACTTAAACCAAAAGTTAAATTTTTATACATTAATCGTTCTTCATCGTGACTTTCGGCATATCCCATAACTCGTTTTCCAGTAAAACCATGTGCATCATAACCCATTCTTTCAATATTATTAGAAGAATTATAACCCATAGACAATTGATTGTACTCGTTGGTCATTTTCCCCCACATCATCACTCCCTTACTTGGTGTTTCTCCTATTCGGTAATTAGCCCATTGTTGTTCTTCATTATCATTTCCTAAATGTTCGAAAATAATATAATGTGTAGGATCTAATTCCCAAGAATAGGCTGCATACTCTTTCAACACATCGACTCTATCTTGTTGGTAAGAATTAGTACAGGCATCGCCACTAGAACAGTTTTGGGTAAATCCTTTGGTTAAATCCCAACGAAAACCGTCAATTTTGTATTCTTCAATCCATTGTTTCACCACTCTTTTTACATAATTTTTAGTGTATGCAGACTGATGATTAAAATCATTTCCAACATTATAACTGTGTCTTGGTACCACATTAAAATAAGGATTATCAGAAGCTGGGCCACCCCAACCATCACCATCAGGGTCATTCATCCACATTCTGTCCATTGGGTTTCTTCCAAAAGCATGATTCAAAGCTACATCCAGAATTACGGCAATACCATTTTGATGACACAAATCGATGAACTCTTTCAGTTTTGCACTAGTTCCATACGCTTTGTCTAAAGCCATATGAAAGGAAGTGTTGTATCCCCAACTTTCGTTACCGTCAAACTCCATTATTGGCATTAATTCGATGGCATTAATTTTCAAATTTTTGAAATAATCAATTTTGTTAATCAGGTTTTGATAGCTTCTGTTAGCGTCAAAATCTCTCACCAAAACTTCATAAACTACTAGTTTGTCTTTTTCAGGTTTTACAAAATTAGTAGTTGCAGGACTCCAAGCATAAGGCGTTTGCCCGGTTTGCAGAACAGTAACTTCTCTATCTTGCCCAGCTGGATAAGCAGGAAGATTGGGATAGTTTCCTGCAGGAATGTAGGGATCATCTTCTTTGTTCAAAACCAAAGTAGAATAAGGGTCTGCTGTTTTGACCAAGACTGGAGAGCCTGCTATAGGCGTTTCATCAAATACCCAATATTGATAGGTATAATTTGTTCCTGAAACCAAGCCAGTGAGTTCTAACCAAAATTTAGTTGAACCTGCTGTGGCATCTTTTTTCATTGCATAACCAGTTCCGGGGTTCCAGTTATTGAAACTTCCAGCTACATAAATAAAATCTTTTCCTGGCGCATCTAAAACCAATGTGGCCTTTGTTGCATCTCCAGCATTGTAATTTATACCATCGACTAAACCTACTGGTATTGTTTCGGAAATGGTTCCTGGATTTACAATTACTGTAAATTTTTTCGAAAACGTGGTGGCTCCTTGTGTGATTTGTAAATCATAGCTTTTGTTGATAATAATATTTGTATCGGTAAAAGAATACGAAGAACCCGTAAAAGTATTGATGCTTGTTCCGTTTGCAAATAAATTGTAATTAGCATTCCCGTTTGTATTGTTTGCCGCAACAGTTAAACTGCTTCCAGAGTTTATAATAGTATTGTACAAAACAGGTGAAGTTAGTGTAGCTTGAAAATCACCAACAGGAATGAATATATCAGGCGATGTTTGCAAATTTCCTGTAGCAGTTCTGAATACCACACAAATTTCGGTAATTGAGCTTGTAGTTGGAACACCAAAATAAGTATATAAATCTGGTGTTAGGTCTAATTTATAAGTAGTTCCAGAAACTAAAGTCAATAGAGGCGCATTAGTAGTTCCCCAAGTCCCCTTAGTATTTTGCCATCTTGCACCATTAACTGTTACTCCAATATGAGCATAAATAGCAGTTGTAGCGGCTAATGGAGTTCCCGTTTTATTAAAATTGATGGTTACTGGACCTTCGGCCAAAGCAGGTGATGGAACTGTTGTGGTTTGAGAGAAACCAACAGAAGCCATCAGTAAAAATAAAAAAATAATTTTTTTCATATCGTACACATTTAATGATAAAAAGGGCTGTTCAAAAAAAACAGCCCTTTTTAAAAGATTTTTAATTACTGTTTAACCAGCGTATAAGTATAAGCCCTTGGCGAATTTAAATCCAAAGTTACAGTATAAGTAAAAGCGGTCGTTCCTGGCAAATAAATATCTTTACCGTTGTAACTCAAAACTGTTCCAGCATAGTCAGCACCAACTTTAGTTTGGTCGAATCCACCTAAAATCAAGGTAGAAGCAGTATTTCTAAACCTAAAAGGCTTACCACCATTTAGCAATATAGTGAGTTCCCATTTTTTGTTTGCTTGATTGTAAATCATTTTTCTATTTACTCCAGTTGGATTAGGTTTTGCAAGACCATAAATTCCCCATTCAGTTACTGTTAAAGAATACGTTTTTGGGCTTTTGCTAATGTCAGCTTTTATCAAATAAAATCCAGCTGTTGTTACATTGATAGGTGCACCATTCAATACTAGAGCGCCACTACCATTATCACCGTAATACGGATTTGATGTTTGAAACACACCACCCACAGCAGTGTAAAATCTATAAGTTCCAACTTCTAACCAAGCATATCCTTCGCAATCACTGGTGTACAAACTTGATGATTTTGTTTGTGGCGCATTTGCAGGATTTTCTCCCACTTTTGTAAAAGCCAAAAATAATTGAGCAAAAGGAGTAACTTTCATATTCAATGTATTAGAATATTGCACAAAATTATTTGTGTTTTCCCCCAATACCGATTTTACTCTGATGTCTAAATCTGCCACAGCATCTGGCACAAATCCATTATCTAAAAGGATTGCATTGATATACCCTTCTTGCCACACCACTGTTAGGGCGGTTGAAGGAGTACTTGCCACGATTGGGTTTTCGAAATTTGTACCTGCTTTTGCAATTTCTACGGTATATTTTGGAGATACTGTAGTAACTCCACTATCAGCAGGACCCCAAGTTAGCGTGGCCAAAACATTATCCCCATCTAATGGAGACAAAACAAATGGACCTGTTGGATCCAAGGCATTTAGCGTGAACCCATTAGGAGAAACCTTTGGGTCAATCGTGTCAGTGCAAGATGCAAATGAAATAAGCAAAAATGCAAAAGCCGTTATCTTTAAAATATTTTTCATTGTATATATTTATTTAATATCAATACACGGGATTATTAATACCCTGTGTTTTGTGATAAATTAGAATTTGATCTTAACTCATTTGCTGGAATAGCGAATAAGAGTCTGTGTTCAGGTAAAGTAGTTCCAGCTTGGACTCCACCTTTCCATTCCCAATTGTAACCGCTTAAGTATTTACCAAAACGAATCAAGTCTTGACGTCTGTGACCTTCCCAATATAGTTCTTTAGCTCTTTCATTCAGAACTAAGTCTGGAGTTACTTCGCTGGCAGTTACTGTTGCGGCATTAATATTAGCTCTTTTTCTTAAATCATTGATATAACCCATTGCTACTGTTTTATCTCCAAAACCATTTGCAGCTAGTTCAGCATACATTAAGTAAGCATCTCCCATTCTAAATAAAGGAAAATCAGTATCAGGAAATGTTGCAGAAGAAGCTTTAGCTCCATCTGCTCTCACATTTGTAAACTTAGTCAATTTTTTTCCTTGTTTGAAAGCGTCTTGATTGGTATCAACAGTTGGATTTGTTATAGATGCTGGATCAACATTTCCGGCAACATAAGTAACTCTTGCATCGCTAGTCCCAACAGTTTCGGCAAATTCTTTACGAACTCTATATCCTAACCATCCAGAATCTACTCCTAATAATACCCCAACAGCATTGTCACAAGATCCGTGAACTAAATAAGTCATTCCTCCCCAAGTTTGAGATTTCACACCATCAGAAACTAATGGAAAAATAATTTCGTTTTGAGCCCCATTGATATGATTGTCGGCTTTGAATAATTTTGTTCTATCGGTTATGATAGTATATCCAGAACTAATTACTTTATTAACTGCAATTAAAGCATCGGCACTTCTATCTGTTTTGGTGTACACTTTTGAGTTTAGCAATAATTTTGCTTTCAACATCCAAGCAGCTGCTTTGTCGGCTCTACCGTATTCATTGGTTTTAGGAGCTACTAAATCAGCATCAATAGCATCTAATTCTGTTAGCAAATAATTAAAAACAAATTCGCGGGTTTGCATTGGAGGTTTTACACCTAAAACATCAGCATCGGTCATAAAAGGCACATTCCCAAAAATATCTATTCCGTGAAAATAAGTAAGTGCTCTTAAAAATCTAACTTCAGCTCTGAATTTAGTGATTTGAGTTTTTAAGTCTTCACTTACTCCTCTACTACTTAATTTATCTGGAGTTGTTTCTCTTAAAAATTCATTACACAACCCTATTTGGAAAAATACTCTGGCAAAAAATGCTTCGGTAAAAACGTTGTCTTTATCCCAAGTATTAAAATTCAAATCTTTGATTGTTTTGTTATCACTTTCACCCCAAGCAATCATCGCTTCGTCAGTGGTTAATTCCTGACATTGCCAATATCCTCTCATGTATTGTGAAAATCCCTCATCTACCGATGAACCTAAATCCGATTGCCCTGAAGGTCCCTCTTGTCCTGTAACGACAAAACCAGCGTAAATTTTGGCCAAAAACTGTTTGTAAGAGTCTGGATTGTTAGCAAAGAATGCTTCACTTATTGCCTGATCATCGTCTTTAGGAGCTATATTTAAATCATCTAAGCAAGAACTTAATGAAAACAAGATAGATAAAATAAATACCCATTTTAAATTCTTTATTTCTAGTAATTTTTTCATTTTAATTTATTTTTTAATATTAAAAATTAGCATTTACACCCAACATAAACATTCTTGCTCTTGGGAAGATTGTTCCATCGATTCCGTTATTGAAAACCTCCGGATCAATACCTTTATAGTCGGTAATAGTAAACACATTCTGAACACCACCATATAATCTTAATGAATATTTTTCAGTGTTGTTAAACAAAGATTTAAAATTATATCCTAAAGTAATGTTGTCTAATTTCAAGAAAGAAGCATCTTTAATGTAATAATCAGATTGTTTCGATGCTGCAATAAAACTGGTATTGCTGTAATCTACTGGTGAGTTGTTGATAATCTGATTAAAAGTATCATTAATAGTTCCTAAGAAAGCTCTACTAGCATTTACATCATCATAAACATAATTTCCAAAACTTGCTCTGAAAGCCATAGAATAATCCCAGTTTTTATAGAATGTACCATTCAACATAAGCCCCATAGTTACATCAGCTTGTGGTTTATGGTAATTATACTGGTCGCTACTGTCTATTTTCCCGTCTTCGTTTCTGTCTACAAATACACCTTCCATTGGTTTTCCTTCTGCAGTGTAAACTTGTTCGTAAACTCTAAATGAAAAAGGAGATAATCCTATGGTATGTGTTTGAATAAAAGCGCCTAATCCAACACCTCCTTGAGGGTCGTTATCGGTTGCTAAATCGGTAATTTCTGTTTCGTTATAAGTAAGGTTATAATTAATTCCAAAAGTGAAATTATCTTTTTGAACTGCATCAAAATTCAAGCCAAAATCTAGTCCTCTAGATTCAAGTGACCCAATGTTTGTAGGACCGTAAACTCCTAGATTTTGAAGCGCACCTAATTTGGTATTCGCAAACAAATCAGTTGTTTGAGAAAAATAAGCATCGACAGAAGCTCTCAATCTATTATCAATAAACCCTAAATCCAATCCTGCATTATATTTAGCACTTCTTTCCCATTTCAAACTTTCGTTGTATCCGTCAGGTTTAGAAATAATCACAAATTCATCACCAAATTGATAATAATTATTACCAGAGGTAGAATACTTTTTAATCCAAGCCAATGAACTTCCCAAGTTTTGTTGACCTGTTTCACCATAACTTAATCTTAGTTTTAAATCCGAAAAAGTTTTGGAATCTTTAAGGAAACTTTCTTCTTTCATTTTCCAAGCAAAAGCAACTCCTGGGAAATTTGCCCATTTATTTACTGGAGAAACCCTTGTAGAACCATCACGTCTGAAATTGACTGTCAACAAATATTTGTCGTTATATCCTAAATTTAAACGACCAAAAAAGGCTTGCAAATTATTACCTGGATCAGTATAAACATCTTCTTTAACTTCTTCATTTACACCTAAACCAAATAAGTTTTTGTTTCCTGAATAATAATTTTGCCAATCAAATTGTTGGTATTCGTAACCCGCCAAGAAATCAACATTTAATTTTCCAAATGCTTTGGTATAATTCAACTGAGCATTCAAATTTTCATTTTTGTTGTGAAACCAAGTTTCTGAGTAAGAACCAATTTGTGCCGTTGGTAAATTTGGATTGGTGTTATATCCAGATCTTGAAAGTGGGTTTACGGTTACACTACCGTCTCCATCTTGCTTATCCATACCCGCATTTATAATGGCTCTTAATTCAGGCAAGAAATGAAACTTATAATCAATATTAATATTTCCAAAAAATCTAAATTGATTCCCAACATTTCTTGTCTCGTTTAATAAACTTACTGGATTTGCAGTTCCTTTTGGTAGTCCGCCAACAACCCATTCTGTATATCCTGCAAAAATAGAATTTGGATCGTATACTGTTTGGGTTGGATCATACGAAATAGCGCTTCCTATGGCTCCTTCATTTGCATTGGTTCTGAAAGTATAAGAATAATTTCCAGTTAGGTTCACTTTTAAATGATTGTCAAAAAAGCTTGGGTTCAATGCAATAGAAGCCGTTGATCTTTTGAAATTTGAGGTGTTCAAAATACCACTATTATCTGTGTTTCCGATAGTCAATCTAGAAGGTACTGTTTTGAAAAGATTACCCATTACAGATAAATTTATATCCGATGTGTACGAATTACTAAAAATCTCATCCTGCCAATCTGTATCTGCAGTACCCATAAGATTTGCTTTTAGAGGCGCCTTTTCATTAATTAATGCTCTGAATTCATCTGCATTATAAACATCCACGTTTTTTGCCAAAGTATTTAAGGTAGTAAAAGAGTTGAATGAAATTTGCATGTCTTTTTTAGACCCTTTTTTGGTAGTAATAAGGATAACACCATTAGACCCTCTATTTCCGTAAATTGCAGTTGCCGAAGCATCTTTCAAGATAGAAAAAGAGTCAATATCATTCGGGTTTATAGCTGACAAACCTCCGTCTATTGGCAATCCGTCAACAACAATTAATGGATCATTACTTGCAAGCAATGAAGATCCTCCACGAATTCTAATCACTGGGTCATTTCCCGGAGTTCCTGAAGAAGTCACTACAACCCCAGCCGCTCTACCGTTTAGCAAACCATCGACACTTACAATGGCTCCTTTATTAAAGTCTTTAGCCGAAATCAAAGCAACGGATCCTGTAGCGTCTTTCTTTTTCACAGTACCATAACCTACCTGAACTACAACTTCTTTTAGCTCATTTGCATCTTCAACAAGACTTACATTTAATATTTGCTGATTATTAAAAGATATCGTTTGACTGGTGTATCCAATAAAAGAAAAAACGATTTTATCGCCTTTATTTAATTTAGCTAATTTGAATTTACCATCAAAATCAGTTTGTGTCCCTGTAGTGGAACCCGAGATTACTACATTCACGCCCGGAATGGGTTGATTCGATTTTGAATCTACCACCGTACCGCTCAATGTTCCTTGTGCAAGAACACTAAAAGGTAAGAATAGCAATAAAAATAACAACTTTTTGTAAATTGTTTTCATACTTTTTGTTTAAATTAATTAGGTTTTTGTTTGTAATTACCTTTACTTCGAAATTCAAAATTAGATAATTATCAACAGTTCTAACAAAGGTAAAAATTAAAACAGTTACGAAAACGTGATAGTGTTGAAAAGTTTCTGTTTTATTTAAATTTTTGACCCCTAAATTGCCATAATCTAAATAAAATTTTATCTTTATTACGAAAATGATTTTTATTAAATAACAAGTATGAAATGAGCATAGCCTAAAATTGTAGCAAAAACAAATGATATTTTGCAACCCGAGCACAGCGAACAGGCGAAGCAATTACATAGGACCAATAAAAAATAATTTACATCAGCATATGAAAAAGAAAGTAACCCTTAAGCAAATTGCAAAAGAGTTGGATGTGTCCATTTCAACCGTTTCCAAATCTCTTAGAAACAGTCTTGAAATTGGGGAAGAAACCAGACTAAAAGTTCAGGCTTTTGCTAAGTTTTATCATTACAAACCCAATAACATTGCACTAAGTTTAAAAAACAGAAAAACAAAAACCATAGGAATTATTATTCCCGAAATTGTGCATTATTTCTTTTCGACAGTCATCAATGGAATCGAACATGTGGCCAACGAAAATGGATATAGCGTAATTATTTGTCTGTCAGACGATTCTTTCGATAAAGAAGTGCTAAATATGGAAATGCTTGCCAATGGCAGCATCGACGGATTTATTATGTCGCTCTCCAAAGAAACCCAATTCAAAGGGGATTTTCACCATATTACCGAAGTGATCAGCCAAGGAATGCCTGTCGTAATGTTTGACCGAGTTACCAATGATATTCTTTGTGACAAAGTGATTATAAATGACGAATTAGCCGCTTATGAAGCCGTTCAAAATTTGATTGACAAAGGCCGTAAAAAAATCGCACTAGTGACCACTGTCGATTATGTAAGTGTTGGGAAATTTAGAACCGATGGCTACATCAAAGCATTAAGAGATAATGGTTTACCATTCGATGAAAACCTAATCATCAAAATTGAAAATGTTGAAAATTGCGAAATCACAATAGCTCAACTTCTCGAGGACAAAGCCTTCGATGCCATTTTTGCGGTAAACGAGTTGTTTGCAGTAACCATAATCAAAATGGCCAATAAAATAGGCATAAAAGTTCCTGAAGACTTAGCAGTTATTGCTTTTACAGATGGAATTATATCTAAATATTCTACACCAACCATTACTACAGTGAGCCAAAACGGATTAGAAATGGGTAGTGTAGCAGCAAAAATACTTATCGAAAGATTGGAAGCCGAAGAAGAAGGAACAGAAATTGAAGAGAAAGACGAAGTGTACAAAACCGTTGTCATTGAAACCCATTTAATAGAGAGAGAATCCACTCTTTAAAAAAATCAATTTCAATAGCAATTTCAATGTTCTATTATGATATAATCGACATTTATTTTTGCTATTTTGATTGTCCATCACATTGAAATTGCCATTACTTTTAAAAACTTATTCACACTATTACGATGTAGTTTAGATGCTAAATGATTAATTACCAAATCTAAAAACCAAAATCTAAAAACTTTTTTATATTTACACAATTCAAAACTGTTACTTTTACTTCGAAAAATAAGTTACGTTTTGATAAGCATGGTGCTTATCGTACATTTAAAACAATATACGATAATGAAAAAACCCAAATTAAGTTTTTGGCAAATCTGGAATCTAAGCTTTGGATTCCTAGGAGTACAAATTGGATATTCACTTCAAAATGGCAATACCAGCAGAATATTGGAAGCCCTCGGTGCTGATGTTCACAGTATTGGTTATTTTTGGTTAGCCGCACCTCTTGCAGGTTTAATTGTTCAGCCTATTATTGGACTTTCAAGTGATAAAACTTGGACTCGCCTTGGACGCAGAATTCCATTTATCTTTTTTGGTGCCATTGTTTCGGCTTTGGCGATGTTTTTTATGCCCAATGCAGAATACTTTGCCTATTTGCTGCCACCATTAATTTTTGGCGCAGTCATGCTGCTGTTAATGGACACTTCATTTAATGTCACCATGCAGCCTTTTAGAGCTCTTGTTGGCGATATGGTCAATGACGAACAAAGAAATTTGGGTTATTCTTTACAAAGTGCCCTAATCAATTTTGGAGCTGTTTTTGGTTCTTTATTGCCTTGGATTCTTGCTAAAGCCGGAGTTGCAAATGTTCCTGCTGCTGGCGAAAAAGTGGCAGCATCTGTAATTTGGTCTTTCTACATCGGAGGAGCTATTTTATTGGCAACTGTTCTTTGGACTGTTTTTAGAACCAAAGAATATGCACCAAAAGAACATGCATTATACAATGATATTGATTTGGAATCTGAAACTGTAACCGAAAAAACAAGTGTCTTGAAATTGATTTCTAACGCTCCAAAAATATTTTGGCAGTTAGGAATTGTACAATTCTTCTCTTGGTTTGCTTTGTTTTTAATGTGGGTTTACACCACAAGAGCCATCGCCAATCAAGTTTGGGGTCCTGAAGCATTAGATCCAAAATCTATTGGGTTCAACGAAGCTGGAGATTGGACAGGAGTCATGTTTGCCTTTTACAGTGCAGTTGCGGCCTTATTTTCTTTACTAATCCCAACAATTGCAAAATCAATTGGCAGAAAAAAAACCTACAGTTTTTCACTTTTAATGGGAGGAATTGGTTTGGCTTCGATGTATTTTGTACACGACAAAACCATTTTATTACTTTCCATTTCAGGAGTAGGATTAGCTTGGGCAGCCATTTTAGCAATGCCTTACGCCATGCTTTCTGGCTCATTACCAGCCGACAAAATGGGAGTTTATATGGGATTGTTTAACGCAACCATCACAATTCCGCAAATCGCTGCAGGATTATTAGGAAGTACAATTATTGCTTTGTTTGGAGGTTTTCCAATGGCAATTATTGTAATCGCAGGAGTTTCCATGTTGATAGCTGGTTTGGCAGTATTTTTTGTTAAAGAAAAGGCAGCATCCAATAAATAAAATTAAAAATAATAATGAATACAAAAGCATTTATATTCGACCTTGACGGCGTAATTGTGGACACCGCAAAATACCATTTTCTAGCTTGGAAAAAAATCGCCAATGAATTAGGTTTCGAATTTACACACGAAAATAACGAATTATTAAAAGGAGTAAGCCGCGTGCGCTCGCTCGATATCATTCTGGAAATAGGAAAAGTTACTGCTTCGCAAGAAGATAAAAACAGATGGCTCGTTCAAAAAAATGAAGATTATTTGTCCTATTTAGTCGATATGGACGAAAGCGAAATCTTGCCAGGAGTGATGCCTATTTTAAACTATTTGAAAGAACGCAACCAATTAATAGCCTTAGGTTCAGCCAGTAAAAACGCCAGACCCATTCTCGAAAAAACAGGAACTCTTGCCTTTTTTGACGCTATTGTTGATGGAAATGACGTTTCAAACGCTAAACCCGATCCCGAAGTGTTCTTGCTTGCCGCCAAATTATTGAAAACAAAACCCGAAGATTCAATTGTTTTCGAAGATTCGGTTGCCGGAATTCAAGCCGCAAACATCGGCGGAATGATTAGCGTGGGAATTGGCGAAGCAACAACCTTGCACGAAGCAAACTATTTATTTAAAGATTTTACCCAAATGGATAAAACCTTTATTGATAATTTGATAAAATAAAATTTGTTTCAAGTCTCAAGTTTCAGGTTAAACAACTTGAAACCTGAAACTTTAAACTTTTAAACAAAAGAAAAAAATGAACCAAGATTATATAAAAGCAGATAATTGGTCTATCATTGAAGAAGGATTTGATGCAGAGAGTGTAAAATCGTCCGAAAGTCTTTTCAGCATTGGCAACGGTGCGATGGGACAAAGAGCGAATTTTGAAGAAAATTACACAGGAGAAACTTTTCAAGGAAGTTATATTGCAGGAATTTATTATCCTGATAAAACCAAAGTGGGTTGGTGGAAAAATGGGTATCCAAAATATTTTGCCAAAGTACTAAACGCACCAAATTGGATAGGAATTGATGTTGAAATCAATGATGAAAACCTGGATTTGAATACGTGTACGGAAGTAAAAAACTTCCATCGTGAGTTGAATATGAAAGAAGGTTGGTACAACCGCTCTTTCGAAGCCACTTTGCAAAACGGAACCGAAATTGGGGTAAATATTCGTCGCTTTTTGTGTATGAATTTGGACGAAGTGGGAGTTATCAATTATGAAATTACCGCTATAAACAAAGATACAAAAATAGTTTTCAAACCTTATGTTGATGCTGGTGTTACCAATGAAGATGCCAACTGGGAAGAAAAATTCTGGGAACCATTGGATGTGAAACGTAGCGGAAATGAAGCTTTTGTAACTGCACAAACCTTCAAAACCCATTTCAAGGCCACTACTTTTATGCAAAACAGCATTTTTGTAAATGGCAAAAACGGCAACATTTCTCCTTCCAATATCAAAACAAGCGCAGATAAAATTCAATTCACATACGATGTTCTAATTGCAAAAGGACAAAAATCATCTATCCAAAAAATAGGTGGCTATACCGTTTCTTTGAATCATGAAAATACTCTTACAGCCGCCGAAGCCGTAATAAAAGAGGCTTTAGCAAAAGGATATGACCAATTATTAGCCGAACAAATCGAAGCTTGGGCCAAAATTTGGGAAATGTCAGACATCACCATTGAAGGTGATGTGAAAGCGCAACAGGGCATTCGCTTCAATATTTTTCAATTGAATCAAACCTATTCCGGAAAAGATTCACGTTTGAATATTGGTCCAAAAGGATTCACAGGAGAAAAATACGGAGGTTCCACTTATTGGGACACAGAAGCGTATTGCATTCCGTTTTATATGGCGACCAAAGACCAACAAGTGGCTCGAAATTTATTGACCTATCGCTACAATCAATTGGACAAAGCGATTGAAAATGCTAAAGACAATTTGGGTTTCAAAAACGGTGCTGCTTTGTATCCAATGGTGACAATGAATGGCGAAGAATGTCATAACGAATGGGAAATCACTCACGAAGAAATTCACAGAAATGGTGCGATTGCTTTTGCGATTTTCAATTACCATCGTTTCACTGGCGATTACAGTTATATTCCCGAAAAAGGTTTGGAAGTTTTAATCGGAATTGCCCGTTTTTGGCACCAAAGAGCTAATTTTTCGACGGATAAAAACCAATATGTAATTCTAGGAGTTACCGGTCCAAACGAATACGAAAACAACGTAAACAATAATTTCTACACCAATTATATTGCAAAATGGTGTATCGATTATGCACACGAACAAATCCTGAAAGTGTCGCTAGAATATCCTTCAGACCACAAACGCATAATCGAAAAAGTAAAATTATCGGATGCTGAATTGCAAGATTGGAAAAAAGTTTCAGGCAATATGTACTTTCCGTATTCGGAAAAACACGACGTGTATTTGCAACAAGATGGCTTTTTGGACAAAGAATTGGTTTTGGTAAAAGATTTGGACAAATCACAACGACCAATCAATCAAAAATGGTCTTGGGACAGAGTTTTACGTTCGCCTTACATCAAACAAGCCGATACTTTACAAGGGTTTTACTTCTTTGAAGATCACTTCACCAGAGAACAATTAGAAAAACATTTCGATTTTTACGAACCATTTACGGTTCACGAAAGTTCGCTTTCGCCTTGCGTGCATTCGATTCAAGCTGCGAAATTGGACAAAATGGATATGGCTTACACTTTCTATTTAAGAACTTCAAGACTAGACTTGGACGATTACAATAAAGAAGTGGAAGAAGGCTGTCACATCACTTCAATGGCAGGAACCTGGATGAGTATTGTAGAAGGTTTTGGTGGAATGCGAGTAAAAAATGACGCGCTACATTTCTCTCCAAAAATCCCAAAAGAATGGACGGGCTATACCTTCAAAATCAATTTCAGAAACCAGATTTTGAAAGTAGAAATCAATCACAATGAAACAAAATTCTCGCTCGAAGGCACTCAAGAATTGACTGTTTTTGTTAATGAAGAAGCTGTTTTGGTGAAACCGAATCTTTAAGAAACAGTTTAAAATAAAAACATTTATTTACAAATAATTCTAAACCATTAAGGCGTTAAGTTTCATTAAGTTTTTCTTAATTTTCTTAATACCTTAATGGTTAAAACATAAGACTATGAAAATTTATTTGACTAAAAAAGAAGTAACTCAGTTGTCTTATGAAATCATTGGCTTTGCTATAAAAGTTCACAAGAAATTAGGTCCGGGATTGTTGGAAAGTATTTATGAAGAATGTTTAAAATATGAATTAGAGCGAAACGGTTATGATGTAAAACAACAACTTACTGTTAAAATTGATTATTATGATTTAGAAACAGAAACAGATTTAAGAATTGATCTTCTAGTCAATGATTGCGTAATTGTTGAATTAAAAACTGTCGATAACTTCCATCCAATTCACGAAGCAAAATTGTTATCCTATATGAAATTACTAGAAAGACCGCAAGGACTATTAATAAATTTCAACACTACAAATATTACAAAATCTACTAAACCTTTTGTAAATGAATATTTCGCAAGATTAAGTGACGAATAAAAAAACTTAATGAACCTTAATTTCTTAATGGTTTAAAAAAATTAAAAATATTCCAAATGAAAAAACTATTTTTATTGTTCTTAATTTTTACGACCCCAACCATGTTTGCACAAATCGAAAGAATGGAACCTCCTTTTTGGTATGCAGGAATGAAAAATCCTGAAGTACAAATCATGTTTTATGGCAAAAACATAGCAAAATACCAAGTTTCAATTTCTGATGCGATTCCTATCGTAAACGTAAAAAGAACTGAAAACCCCAATTATATTTTTGTTACCATTAATACTGAAAATTGTAAAGCAACAGATTGTATTTTTATATTCAAAGAAAAAACCAAAACAGTATTCACGCAAAACTATTCCTTAAAACAACGAAGAGAAAACTCAGCCGAACGAAAAGGTTTTGACGCTTCGGATATGATGTATTTGATAATGCCAGACCGATTTTCGAATGGTAAAAAGAATAATGATTCCAATGATTTAACCACAGAAAAAAACAACAGAGATTTACCTGGAGGGAGACACGGTGGAGACATTCAAGGAATTATTAATCATTTAGATTACATCAGGGAGTTGGGTGCAACAACAATTTGGAGCACTCCACTTTGCGAAGACAATGATGCCCATTATTCCTATCACACTTACGGACAATCCGATGTCTACAAAATTGATCCTCGTTACGGTACAAACGAAGATTATCTTCGATTAGCTGAAGAAATGCATAAGAGAAAAATGAAGTTAGTCATGGATTATGTAACCAATCACTGGGGAATTGAACATTGGATGATTAAAGATTTACCTACTCAAGATTGGTTTAATTATATTGGAAATTACACCGAAACCAATCACAAACGAACTGTAATTCACGATATTCATGCCTCGGAATTAGACAAAAAAAAATGTATTGATGGCTGGTTTGTCCCATCGATGCCTGATATAAATATTAAAAATCCATTGGCTCTAAAATACCTTATTCAAAATGCCATTTGGTGGATAGAATACGCCAATTTAGATGGCTTCAGAGTAGATACTTATAATTATTCCGATCCCAATGGAATTGCAATTTGGACAAAATCTATCACCGATGAATACCCGAATTTTAACATTGTAGGAGAAGTTTGGATGTTCAACCAATCTCATTCTGCTTATTGGCAAAAAGACAGTAAAATTGCTGCAATCCAAAATTTCAATTCAAATTTACCTTCGGTGATGGATTTTACATTACTTGGGGCTATCAATTCTGCATTCAATGAAGATGAAGCCGCTTGGGATAAAGGAATGATTAAAATTTACGACAATTTTACCAATGATTTTCTATATCCAAACCCAAACAATATTTTGATTTTTGCTGAAAATCACGACACGCATCGAATAAATCATATGTTTAACAATGATTTAAATAAATACAAAATGGCAATGGGCTTGCTGGCAACTACAAGAGGGATTCCTCAATTGTATTATGGTTCCGAAATAGGAATGACTGGAAATAAAGACAAAGGCGATGCCGATATTCGACAAGATTTTCCTGGCGGATGGGAAGGCGACAGCAATAATGCCTTTACCAAAGAGGGAAGAACACAAGGTCAAAACGAATATTTCGAATTCACTTCAAAGTTGTTCAATTGGAGAAAAACAAAATCGGTTATTCATTTTGGAAAAATGACACATTATATTCCCGAAGACAATACTTATGTCTATTTCAGATACAATGGCACGGAAAGCGTGATGGTTGTATTCAACAATAGCAGCGAACCTAAAACCCTAAAAACAAATCGGTTTGCAGAAAACATAGGTTATTATAAAATGGGAAAAGACGTCATTTCCGATAAAATAATAGATATAACAAAAGAAATTACTTTGGAACCAAAATCAGTTTTGATATTGGAATTGAAATAAAAATTCACATATACCAAACCTCAAAGGTTTGAAGAAACCTTTGAGGTTTAAAACAATAAACTATGAAAAAATTATTTTTCTTACTATTTATAACTTCCCTTTCCTTTGCACAGAATGCAAATAGGAAATTTGAAAGTTTTAAAGAAATCAACAACACATTAGAAATCAACACTTCAGGTGGTAAATATATTATCAAAGCTTACTCTGAAAAAATTATAGAAACTTCTTTTATTCCAAAAGGAAAAACTTACAATCCAACTTCAGAAGCCGTAGTTTTAGCTCCAAAAAAAGGGATTTCAAAAATAATTAAAACACCAAGTGCTATAAGCCTTTACACCAAAGGAATTGTAGTTACTGTTCAAAAATCACCTTTTCAAATCTCTTATTTCAATCAGCAAAAACTCATTCTTTCTGAAAAAAACGGATATTTCAAACAAAAACATATTCCGTTAGAGAATGTAAAAGGCAACATAAAAGCGGATTCAACCGAAGTAATACAGTTCAATATTTCATCTGATGAAGTTTTGTACGGAGGCGGCGCTCGCGCTTTGGGAATGAACCGTCGTGGCAATAAATTAGCTTTGTACAATAGAGCAGATTATGGCTACGAGACCTATTCTAAGTTGATGAATTTCTGCATTCCCGTTGTGTTGTCATCGAAAATGTATGCCGTTCATTTTGACAATCCTGCCATTGGTTACTTGGATTTAGACAGCAAAAAAAATAACACATTAGAATATGAAACAATTTCAGGCAGAAAAACATATCAAGTAATTGTAGGTAATTCTTGGACCGATTTGATTTCAAATTATACCGATTTAACCGGAAAACAACCTTTGCCAGCGAGATGGACTTTGGGAAATTTTTCCAGTCGTTTTGGTTATCGTTCTCAGGAAGAAGTCGAGAAAACCATCAAAAAATTCGAAGACGACAAAATTCCTGTAGATGCCATAATTCTGGATTTGTACTGGTTTGGCAAAGACATGAAAGGCAATATGGGCAACTTAGATTGGGAAAAAGAAACCTTCCCAAATCCCGAAAAAATGATGTCTGATTTGAATGCTAAAGGCATAAAAACAGTTCTAATAACGGAACCTTTTGTGCTGACTACTTCCAAAAAATGGCAAGAAGCCGTGGACAAAAAAGTCGTGGCAACAGACAAATCTGGAAAACCTTTTACTTATGATTTCTACTTTGGAAACACAGGAATCGTCGATATTTTTAAACCTGATGGAAAGGATTGGTTCTGGAATATTTATAAAAAACTAATCAATCAAGGTGTTGGCGGACTTTGGGGCGATTTGGGAGAACCCGAAGTTTTTCCATCCGAAGCCATAACTGCCGGTGGAAGCGCAGATGAAGTACATAATATTTACGGACACAATTGGGCAAAATTAATCGCAGATGGTTACAAAAAAGACTTTTCTAATCAGCGTCCGTTTATATTAATGCGTGCCGGATATTCCGGTTCGCAACGATTTGGAATGATGCCTTGGTCTGGTGACGTAAGCCGTTCTTGGGGCGGATTGCAATCGCAAACCGAAATTTCTTTGCAAATGGGAATGCAGGGAATGGGTTATATGCACTCGGATTTAGGTGGTTTTGCTGGCGATTATTTCGACAATGAATTGTATGTTCGTTGGTTGCAATACGGCGTTTTCCAACCGATATTTCGTCCACACGCTCAGGAAGAAGTCGCTTCGGAAGTGGCTCGAAAAGACATTATAACCAAAGCAAAAGCAAAAAAACAAGTCGAATTGCGTTACCAACTTTTGCCTTACAACTACACTTTGGCATTCGAAAACAACCAAAAAGGAACGCCTTTAATGCGTCCGTTGTTTTTTGAAGAACCGGAAAATTCGAAATTATTGACTGTTTGCGAAACGTACCTTTGGGGAAATGACTTTTTGGTTACACCCGTCACAAAATCTGCGGTAACTTCAACTTCGGTTTATTTTCCAAAAAACAACAACTGGTTTGATTTCTATTCCGATGAAAAACAATTGGCTGGAACGACATCAACAGTAACGGTTGTTGAAGATCATATTCCAGTTTTTGTTCGTGGTGGCGCTTTCATTCCAATGATAAAAACCATTCAAAACACATCGAAATATTCGTTGGCTGACTTCGATTTGCATTATTATTTTGATGCGAAAACTACTCAAAGTTCTGGAAAACTATACAATGACGACGGTACAACAGCAAACGCTTTCGAAAAAGGAGCATTTGAAATTTTGAATTTCAATGGCAATGCAAATGGTAAAACAGTAGTTGTCAAATTGAATTCCGAAGTTGGGAAAAACTTCCAATCATTCGATAAAAATGTTGCGTTAATCGTCCACAATATAAAAGCAAAATCAGTAACCGTAAATGGAAAAACCATTGCTTTCAAAACTGTTAAAAACAATATAGAAATTCCAGTTTCTTGGAAAAAAGGAACGGAAGCGGAAATCAAAATTCAATTATAAAAATAAAAAAACAAACCACTAAAAAATTAAGAACACCTTAATGAACCTTAATTTCTTAATAGTTTTAAAAAATGACCTATGAAAAAATTAATTTTACTATTTGCAATTACTTTAGTTTTCGCCAGTTGCTCTTCAACAAAAACAGCAACAGCAGCATCGAAAACTCCCTTTGTTTGGGAAAATGCCAATGTATATTTTCTTTTAATCGACCGATTCAACAACGGAGATAAAACGAACGATCATACTTTCAATAGAAATAAAACCACTGGAAAATTGCGAGGTTTTGAAGGTGGTGATATTCGAGGTGTAATCCAAAAATTAGACGAAGGTTACTTTGAAAAACTGGGGATAAATGCCATTTGGATGACGCCCGTTGTCGAACAAATTCACGATGGAGTTGACGAAGGAACTGGTTATAGCTATGGATTTCACGGCTATTGGACAAGAGATTGGTCGGCATTAGATCCGAGTTTTGGAACTAAAAAAGATTTGGCTGAATTGGTGCAAAAAGCACACGCCAAAGGAATTCGAATTCTTTTGGATGCTGTTATCAATCACACCGGACCAGTTACTGCCGAAGATTCCGCTTATCCAAATAATTGGGTGAGAACTTCTCCAAAATGCTCTTACAAATCGTATGACACTTATATTAATTGCACCTTGGTCGAAAATCTTCCAGATGTGAAAACCGAAAGCAATGAGGTTGTAGCTTTGCCTCCTTTCTTAATCGAAAAATGGAAAAAAGAAGGTCGCTACGAACAAGAAGTAGCCGAATTGGATGCCTTTTTTGCCAAAACCGGTTATCCTCGTGCGCCAAAATATTACATTATGAAATGGCTGTCGGATTACATCACCGATTATGGAATTGATGGCTACCGAGTGGATACGGCGAAGCACACTTATGAAGATGTTTGGGCTGATTTCAAGAAAGTTTGCGACCAATCCTTTGCCGATTTCAAAAAGAATAATCCGGATAAAGTATTGGACAACAATGCGTTTTTTACCGTTGGTGAAGTGTATGGTTACAACATTGGAAGCAAAAAACTATTTGATTTTGGAGACAAAAAAGTGGATTATTTCGCAAATGGATTTACTGGTTTAATCAATTTTGACTTTAGAAACGAAGCCAAAATGAATTACGAAGAATTATATTCTAAATACAATTCAATACTTCAAAATGACTTGAAAGGCAATACGGTGATGAACTATGTTTCTTCGCACGACGACAGTTCTCCTTATGACAAGAAACGAGAAAAAACCTTCGAAAGTGGCACAAAATTATTGCTTGCGCCGGGAATTTCACAGGTTTATTATGGCGACGAAAGCGCTCGTCCTCTAGATATTCCGGGAACTATAGGAGATGCAACTTTGCGTTCGATGATGAATTGGGAGGAAATAAAAACCAATATCGAAACTCAAAAAGTGCTTTTGCATTGGCAAAAACTAGGTAATTTCAGAAAAAACCATCCAGCAATTGGAGCAGGAATTCACCAGGAAATCTCGGCAAGTCCTTATGTTTTTAGTAGAACTTTTACCCAAGATACTTTCGCGGACAAAGTAGTTATTGGTTTGGATTTACCAAAGGGACCAAAAGAAATTTCAGTAGGAACTGTTTTCGAAAACGGAACAAAGTTGAAAGATGGATATTCAGGAAAGAAAGTCGTAGTTTCGAATGGTAAAATAAATATTGACAGTGAATTTGATATTGTTTTATTAGAAAAACAATAGTGGCATTCTAGTTGATTTTCTGAAAATTTAGTTTTTAACTGTTTATATTTTATTAAATTTGAAAAGTAAAATTTTATAAAAAACTGCTTATTTAATTATTTCGCAAAAACACAACCTATAATGTCTTTTAAATATACAGAAATTGAACGAGTTGAAAAACTGACGAAAGAAGAATTTATAAAAAACTACTATAAACCACAAAAACCTGTGGTTATTACCAATCAGATTGAGGATTGGCCAGCTTTTACCAAATGGAATTTTGACTTTTTAAGAGAAGTGGCTTCCGATAAAAAAGTACCGCTCTACGATAGCCGAAAAACCGACTATACTAAAAAAGTAAACGAACCCGATTTTGTAATGACAATGGGCGAATACATTGACATTCTTGAAAAAGGACCTACAGATTTGCGTATTTTTCTTTATGATTTGATGAAAGATGTGCCGTCAATGAAATCGGATATGAAATGGCCAGATTTAGGAATTCGTTTGATTAAAAGTTTGCCTTTGTTGTTTTTTGGCGGTGAAGATGCTAAAGTTTTTATGCATTACGATATTGATTTTCCAAATATATTTCACATTCATTTTCAAGGCAGAAAACAGTGTGTGCTTGTAGACCCAAAAGAGACCAAATATATGTACCGCCTTCCCTATTCTTGGATTTGCAATGAGGACATAGATTTTGATAATCCCAATTTCGAAAAATTCCCGGCTTTGAAACGCGTAAATCCCTATATTACGCACTTGGAACACGGCGAAATGCTGTATATGCCCGAAGGCTGGTGGCATTATATGAAATATGAAACCCCTGGTTTTTCGTTGAGTTTGCGCTCTCTGGCTGGTCGTCCGAGTAATTTACTCAAGGGTCTTACCAACGTTGCAATTAATAGATATTACGACAATTGGATGCGAAAACGAAAAGGTCAAGCTTGGTTGGATTTCAAGGACGAGGAATCAATAAGAATCACAAATGCCGAACTGAAATAAAAATGCTGAAAATTGGACATCGTGGAGCAAAAGGCTACGAACCCGAAAATACATTGATTTCTTTTGGAAAAGCAATTGATTTGAATGTTGACGGAATCGAACTCGATGTGCATTTGAGTTTGGATGGAGGAATAATGGTAATTCACGACGAAACCATTGACCGAACGACGAATGGAAAAGGATTTGTCGAAAATTTCACTTCTTCACAATTAAAAGAATTAGATATTCCAACATTAATCGAGGTTTTAGACTTGGTAAACTGCAACTGTTTGGTCAATATCGAACTCAAAGGAATTGGAACTGCTAAACCTGTTATTGAATTAATATCACATTATATTTTAGAGAAAAACTGGAATTATACTGATTTTTTAATTTCAAGTTTCGATTGGAAAATGCTTGAAGAAGTTCATTTGTTAAATCCAAAAATTCGGATTGGTGTTTTAACCGAAGAATCAATTTCAGTAGCTTTGGCTTTCGCCAAAAAAATAAAAGCCTTTTCAATTCACCCAGATTATGCATTATTGTCGAAAGAAAATGTAGCTTTGGTGCAAGAAAAAGGCTTTGAAGTTTATCCTTGGACGGTGAATTCGAATGAAGACATTCAAAAAATAAAATCATTCAACGTAAACGGAATCATCTCCGATTTTCCAGATAGAATATAGGATATTAGCATTTAAAATAATCGGTAAGAATTTCAAAGTGACAGGACATTGGTAAAAAATTGCTAATTAGTAATGTTTATACAGTTTAATTTTCCACACAAATTACACGGATTATCACGAATTCGTGAGTATTGAAAATTACACTAATTTCGTCTAAAGTCGATATCAACATCAAGAATATAAATTTTATAAACTTTTGAATTTGTGAAAATTTGTGAAATTTGTGTCTAAATAAAAAATATGAACCAGAATTTTGACATTATAATCGTAGGTGGCGGTGCAGCAGGATTTTTTACGGCAATCAATATTGTGGAGAAAAATCCAAAACTAAAAGTAGCCATTCTCGAACGTGGAAGCGAAGTATTGTCAAAAGTCAGGATTTCTGGTGGCGGAAGATGCAATGTGACCCACGCCTGTTTTGAACCTAACGAATTGGTAAAATTTTATCCGCGTGGTGAGAAAGAATTGCGTGGCCCATTTCATCAATTTTGCTCTGGTGATACTGTAGAATGGTTCAGCAATCATGGCGTGGAACTCAAAATTGAAGAGGATGGTCGTATGTTTCCGGTTTCGAATTCGTCGCAAACTATCATTGATTGTTTTCTTAAAGCCACTCAAAAACTAGGAATTACAGTCTTAACAGGTCAAAGCGTTCAATCGATTTTCAAAAAATACAACTTGTGGAAAATTGAAACCCAAAACGAAAATTATATTACCGAAAAACTAATTCTAGCCACAGGAAGCAATCCAAAAATTTGGGAAATGCTGCAAACTTTTGGTCACGCCATCGTTACTCCCGTTCCTTCCTTGTTTACTTTTAACATCAAAGATTCTAGAACAAAAGAACTTCCTGGAGTTTCAGCCCAAGTTTCGGTGAAAGTAAAAGACACTAAATTGACCTCAACTGGTCCTTTGCTAATAACGCATTGGGGAATGAGTGGCCCGGCAATTTTGAAATTATCGGCTTGGGGCGCACGAATTTTATCCGAAAAGAATTATCAATTTACCATTTTCGTCAATTGGCTGAATGATATCGACACGGGTGATGCCGAAAAAATCCTCAAAGATTTAAAAGAAGAACACGCCAAAAAAGCGGTTTCCAAGAAATCTCCTTTCGATTTTCCGAATCGATTATGGGAAAGTTTGGTTCTAGCTTCGAATATTCAAGAAGAAACCAAATGGGCTGATTTGTCTAAAATTCAATTGCAAAATTTAGCCAATCAATTGACGAATTCGAGTTTTCAAGTGAATGGAAAAAGCACTTTCAAGGAAGAATTTGTCACCGCTGGTGGAATTGATTTAAAAGAAATCAACTTCAAAACTATGGAAAGCAAATTGCACGAAAACCTTTATTTTGCAGGAGAAATTTTGAACATTGATGCTGTAACTGGAGGATTTAACTTTCAAAATGCATGGACAAGCGGATTTATTTTGGCAAATGCTATTTGAATTGTTTTATGTATATTTGCTTACAATTAATTAAGTTAAAGACTTATTAATTGAAAAATTTATCTAATATTCGAAGATGAAAAAAATTATATGCCTTTTAATAATAGCTACTTTGTTTAGCTGTGAAAAGGATTCGATTATCCCAATTATAAATACAAATACCAATCCAAATAGTATTTTACTGAAAACAGATGTAATTGACGCTGAGTATTCAAAAAATAAAGAATTAATTGTTTACGTCTCATCAAACCCTTCAACACTTACTTTATTTAATACCAATACTGAACAATCAGAAAGTATTTCATTAAATTATACACCTACTTGTGTCTCTGTCGCTCAAGATGGAGAAACCGCTGTTGTTGGTCATAACGGCCATATTACTTATGTGAATTTAACATCAAAGTCAATTATAAATTCTTACAGTATTTCTTGTAATGCTCTTGATATCGTTCTCGGAAACAATAAATGGGCCTATGTTTTTCCAAAAGACGGCCAATGGACCTACATAAGAAGCGTTAATATGAATTTAGCATCTGATAATGAAGGAAAAAGAACGATTTATAATCAAATATACGAGGGGGCTTGTGGAAGATTACATCCCTCTGGAAACTATATTTATTCATCAAATGATTCATCATCATCTACAATTGAAAAATTTAATATTCAAAAAGGAGACATGAGTGACAAGTTTCAATCGAGTTTTCAAGGAAGTTATTCAAATAGTCCAAACATTTGGTTTTCTGAAGATGGTTATAGGCTTTTCACCGAAAAAAAATTAGTCTTAAAAACTTCAGATATTTATAGTTTAGATATGTCATACAATGGTACAATAGACCCAAATACAAATACATTTATTAAGTGGTTAGATTTTTCATCTGTGAAAAACAGCATCTATGTAATTGCATGTGAAGGAGACTATTCGTACCAAAAAACCATCCCTTATATTTTTATATATGACGCTTCGAATTTAGTTTTTATGAATAAATTAAAATATTTATATCAGACAATAAAGGTGGAGGAACTAATTATACATCCGAGCCTAATTTTGTATTCAGCAATTCATTAGAAAATCGCTTGTACGTTTTAACAAAAGTTGTGAGACAAGATATGATTGATCAATGGGCAATTCAAAAAATAGTAATTAATTGAAATTTTTCGAGCCAACAAAACAGAAACATTTAAAAAATTAGGACATAAATAAATCATCAAATTCATAAAAAATAAAATGAAAAAAATTATTTACCTCGGAATATTATTAACCACTTTTTTTGGTTGTACACCAGATGATACTAATAATGAACCAGAATTAGTATTTTCAGAAGAGACTATCGTGTTTAATAGTTCCGAAACAAAAACTTTGTTCCTAACCACTAAACCAAAAACAGATTGTGATTACCGAATCACTTCCAAACCAAGTTGGGTAACTATTGACCACGAATCTGGAAATATTAGCCTCAATTACGGTATAAGTGAAATTAAAATTACATCAAATTTCACGAACTTAAAACCGGGAACTTATGAAGGAAAACTACAATTTACAACAACTTTAGGAAATAGAAGTATTTTATTAAAGGGAATTGTTGGCGATAATTTACTTTACTCTTTTCCGAAAATATTAAATTTTTCTATGCTCGAAAACAGCAAGGTATTTACCATTAAAAATGAGGGAAACATACCTTTGTCTTTTAACATCGAAAATACAAATACCAAAATAACACTTTCTTCCTATACAGGAGAAATTGCTGTGGGTGGTCAGAAAGAAATTACCGTTACAATTAACAAAGATGGTTTGCCGAATGGAATATCAAATTACAATTTGAATTTGACTATTAATAATATTAAACCAGAAACAATAGCCGTCAATATTGACAATTTTAAAGAGCAAAAATTAATATTGAGTGGAGATGTAATGGATGCTGAGTATTCGAAAGTTAAAGACCAACTTGTTTTCGTCTCGGCTAATCCTTCAAAAGTAACCATTTTTAATCCTAATACTTCAAGTATAGACAACATACCTTTAACTTACACCCCAACTTGTATTTCAATTTCCCAAGATGGAGAAACTGCTGTTGTTGGCCATGATGGTCACATATCATACATTAATTTAAAAACAAAATCAATAATTAAAACATACAGCGCTTCCTGCTATGCTCTGGATGTTGTTTTGGCAAACAATAAATGGGCTTATGTTTTTCCAAAAGATGATCAATGGGAATATGTAAGATGTATTAATTTGAATATATCAACTGACAACGAAGCAAATAGTACAGGAGGTTCTATCTACGCTGGAACAAAAGGGAGATTACATCCGTCAGGAAAATTTATTTATGGCGCAGATAATGGACTGTCTCCATCAGATATTGAAAAATATGATATTCAAAATGGAGTTGCTAATGCTATTTATGATTCTCCTTATCACGGAGACTACCCAATGAATGGAAATTTATGGTTTTCAGAAGATGGAAACAGAATTTTTACTAGAGGCAAAACTGTATTAAAAACTTCAGAAGTCCAAAGCATTGATATGATTTACAATGGTAAGATAAATACAGATTCAAATGCAAATATTGACTGGCTAGACCATTCGTCAATTAAAAATAACTTATATGTTATCCTAACAAATGGAGATGTTTGGACAAATAAAAAATCTCCTTTTATCTACATCTACAATTCAACGAATCTAAGTTTTAAAAATAAAATAGAATTAGAAAAATATCCAGTCCCAAGTAGTACAAGCGGAACAACTTTTTATGATGCAGAACCGTTTTTTGTCTTCAGTAATTCGGTTGGAAACAATATAATAGTCATAACCAAAGCGATGGGTTCAGGATTAGTAAACGAATGGGGCATACAGAAAATTTCCGTTGAGTAATTAAATATGAATTTGTGTTTTGTTTTTAATATTTCGAAAGACTCTAGCTCTAGCAAACAAGAGGATGAAGAGATATGGACAGATTTATCTAAAATGCAATTGCAAAACTTAGCAAATTCATTGACGAATTGAGTTTTCAAGTGAATGGGAAAAGTACTTTCAAGGAAGAATTTGTCACCGCTGGTGGAATTGATTTAAAGGAAATCAACTTCAAAACTATGCAAAGCAAATTACACGAAAACCTTTATTTCGCAGAAGAAATTTTGAACATTGACGCTGTAACTGGAGGATTTAACTTTCAAAATGCATGGACAAGCGGATTTATTTTGGCTAATTCATTATAGTTATTTTGAAAATATATTGTATTTTTGATACTAATTGAGTTAATTTTTACAATATCCACAATGTTAAATCATTATTTAACAACTCAATAATTGTTCTTTTTCAACTATATATTAATCAATCCCTTTCTGGTCAATGAAAAAAAATTACTTTTTAATCGCTATATTTTTTAGTTTTTTTTCCTTCAATTCTTCAGCAATTAATTTTAAAATTAATACTTTTTCTATAGTTTCAAATGCTGGCCCATCCAAACTCATAAATAATCCAAAAACAATCTTAGCAGATCCAATATCAAATCCGACTGCTTCTTCCTCAACATTATGCGAAGGAGAAACCTTAACATTAACAGCAAATCCTAGCGGAGGAATTGCCCCTTACACGTATAGTTGGACTGGTCCAAATGGCTATGTCTCTACAGACGAAAATCCAGTAATAAATAATATTAGTCCATCGGCAGCAGGAGTTTATTCTCTAATTGTAACTGATGCGCTTAACGCTGTTTCAGCTATTCAAAGTACAGCTGCTGTAATAGTAAATACAAAAATCGACCCCGAATTTGATGCAACCCTACCAGCTATTTGTAAAGGTGGATTTGCTCCAATTTTATCAACAACCTCAACTAACGGCATTACAGGAACCTGGAATCCTGCCATTGTAAACAATACCACAACAACAACCTATATCTTTACACCTGACTCTGGTCAATGTGCCAATTCATTAACATTTACCATTTTTGTTTTAAACAATGTTGATCCAAAATTTACTTTACCATCATCTATTTGTAGTGGTGATACGCCGCCTATTCTGCCAAACGTTTCTAATAATGGAATTGTTGGAATCTGGAATCCTACTATAGTTAGCAATACCACCTCAGGCTCCTATGTTTTTACCCCTTCTGCTGGACAATGTGCCACAGTAACCACAGTAAATATTGCAATAAATCCATTAGTCCCTGTTTTTATTCCTGCTATACAAACCATTTGCTCAGGAGAATCTACTTCCCCTTTGCCTACAACTTCTACTAATGGTATTACTGGAACTTGGTCTCCAGCTTTTAACAATACTTCAACTAGCACCTATACTTTTACGCCAAATGCTGGACAATGTGCGCCAACAACAGCTACTGCTACAATGACTGTGATTATAAATCCAATTACTGCCGTTTTCACCCAAGTAGCTCCAATTTGCTCAGGTCAAACATTAGCTCCTTTGCCAACCACATCTGACAATGGAGTTACTGGAACTTGGTCGCCAACAATAAATAATACCGCAACAACGACTTATACTTTTACTCCAACTGTGGGTCAATGTACGGTAACTCCTGCTACCATGACGATTGTGGTCAATCCAATTGAGGCGGTTTTCACCCAAATAGCACCCATTTGCTCAGGTCAAACATTAGCTCCTTTGCCAACCACCTCTGACAATGGTGTGACTGGAACTTGGTCGCCAGCAATGAATAATTTGGCAACTACAACTTATACTTTTACTCCAACTGTAGGTCAATGTACCGTAACTCCGGTTACGATGACTCTTGTTGTTAATCCGATTGAGGCGGTTTTTACGCAAGTAGCTCCTATTTGCTCGGGTCAAACTTTAGCTGCTTTGCCAACCACTTCCGACAATGGTGTGACTGGAACTTGGTCTCCAGCAATGAATAATTTGGCGACTACAACTTATACTTTTACTCCAACTGTGGGTCAATGTACTATAACTCCTGTTACAATGACTATTGTTGTTAATCCGATTGAGGCTGTTTTTACGCAAGTAGCACCCATTTGCTCAGGTCAAACATTAACTCCTTTGCCAACCACTTCTGACAATGGAGTGAGCGGAACTTGGTCACCAGCAATGAATAATTTGGCAACTACAACTTATGCTTTTGCACCGACTTTAGGACAATGTACGGTAACTCCTGTTACGATGACGATTGCGGTCAATCCGATTGAGGCGGTTTTTACGCAAGTAGCACCCATTTGCTCGGGTCAAACTTTAGCTGCTTTGCCAACCACATCTGACAATGGAGTTACAGGAACTTGGTCACCAGCAATGAATAATTTGGCAACTACAACTTATACTTTTGCACCGACTTTAGGACAATGTACGGTAACTCCTGTTAAGATGACGATTGTGGTCAATCCGATTGAGGCGGTTTTTACGCAAGTAGCACCCATTTGCTCGGGTCAAACTTTAGCTGCTTTGCCAACCACATCTGACAATGGAGTTACAGGAACTTGGTCTCCAACAATAAATAATACCGCAACAACGACTTATACTTTTACTCCAACTGTGGGTCAATGTACGGTAACTCCTGTTACGATGACGATTGTGGTCAATCCGATTGAGGCGGTTTTTACGCAAGTAGCACCCATTTGTTCAGGACAAACATTAGCTCCTTTGCCAACCACTTCTGACAATGGAGTAAGTGGAACTTGGTCACCAGCAATGAATAATTTGACGACTACAACTTATACTTTTGCACCAACTTTAGGTCAATGTACGGTAACTCCTGTTGCAATGACGATTGTGGTCAATCCGATTGCAGCGGTATTTACACAAGTTGCACCAATTTGCTCTGGTCAAACTTTAGCTGCTTTGCCAACCACCTCTGACAATGGTGTGACTGGAACTTGGTCACCAGCAATAAATAATTTGGCGACTACAACTTATACTTTTGCACCAAATGTGGGTCAATGTACGGTAACTCCTGTTGCAATGACGATTGTGGTCAATCCGATTGAGGCTGTTTTTACGCAAGTAGCACCAATTTGTTCAGGACAAACATTAGCTCCTTTGCCAACCACCTCTGACAATGGTGTGACTGGAACTTGGTCACCAGCAATGAATAATTTGGCAACTACAACTTATACTTTTGCACCAAATGTGGGTCAATGTACAGTAACTCCTGTTGCAATGACGATTGTGGTCAATCCGATTGCAGCAGTATTTACACAAGTTGCACCAATTTGCTCTGGTCAAACTTTAGCTGCTTTGCCAACCACTTCCGACAATGGTGTGACTGGAACTTGGTCTCCAGCAATGAATAATTTGGCGACTACAACTTATACTTTTACTCCAACTGTGGGTCAATGTACCGTAACTCCAGTTACGATGACGATTGTGGTCAATCCGATTGAGGCGGTTTTTACTCAAGTAGCTCCAATTTGTTCAGGACAAACATTAGCTGCTTTACCAACCACTTCTGACAATGGTTTGACTGGAACTTGGTCGCCAGCAATGAATAATTTGGCGACTACAACTTATACTTTTACTCCAACTGTGGGTCAATGTACT
>DAORUG010000004.1:0-46310 GCA_035433125.1 Flavobacterium sp. | reverse complement strand
TAAAACATCCCACATAATTATTTGGTAGCCTAATTGTTTAAGTTGTTTTGCCTGAGAGGCTTTTATTCTTCCATATGGAGGACGAAATAGTTTGCAGGTTGCAGATTTCAGTCCTGAAAGCTTTCGGGAGCAGATTGCAGTTTCACAGAGTTTAGCATTTTCTAAATAGTCTTCGGTTGAGGTTTTCCAACCATTTAAGTGATTGAAAGTGTGATTTCCTATAGAATGGCCTTTGGTAATTACTTTTTCGAAAATTTCAGGATGCTTTTCGATGTTGTTGCCAATGCAAAAAAAAGTGGCTTTGGCATTGTATTTTTCTAACTCTTGCAAAACCCATTCGGTGATTTCGGGAGTTGGGCCATCATCAAAAGTGAGGTAGATTTTGTTTTCAGTATTGGGAATATCCCAAACATAGTTGGAGAATATTTTTTTAATAAAACGATTTGTTTTTATCCAATAGAAATTCATTACTCGACTTTTATCAAATGAAATAAAAAATGTAGCGTTATTTTTCAATAGCGCTACATTTATTTTCTCTGTACTTACTATTTATTATTCTCTTTCACGTCCAAAACGTTCAAACATTTTAATATAAGTGTTGAATGCAGGTCTGTTTTTATTGTAAAATTGAACATCGCCACTTTCTTTCATTACAGTCAATAAACTTCTGTAACGTTCAATATCAGTTATAATGTCAATAGCTAAATCAACTTGATCCGAAGAGCTTAAAGTGCCGTAATAGTTTAAGTTTTCTTTGTATTTGCCAATCAATTTTTCGAGTAGTTGTTGTGCTTTTTCTTTTTCGCCTACTTCATAATAGCCTCTGGCGAAAGGTTCTACCATCGAATAATAACCAAATTTTTCAACTGGCATTTCTGTCAAAGATAATTCGATTACTTTTTTGGCTTTATCGAGTTTTCCTTCTGCAATTAGTTTGTCCATCAATCTTGATAAAACAGAGCGATAGGAAATACTATTTTTTCTAGTTTCAGGATCGTGATAAATATCGCCACGGCTATTTCCCCAATCCCATTTCATTACAATAGAATACATTTTGTCGGCATCAAGTCCACCCATATCCATTGGGTTGGTGTCTTTGTCCACTTTGGTTTTTATAGGAACCAATTTGTAAATCATTCCTTCCAGTTGAAGGTAGTTTTTCATCCACAAATAATCTTCGTCTTCGAATGCTCCTGGACTGAAATAAACAGGCCTTTTCCAATTGTTATTAGCAATTAGATCCAGCATCATCAATCGGTTTTTGTATAATGCGTTTCCTTTGATGTCAATGTCAATATAGGAAACAATAGAATCATTGTATTTTGCGGCCACAACTTTATTTTTGATAATGTTGTTTTTGTCAACAGGAATCCTGATTTTATTGGTTGGATAAAAATGAATGGTTTGTCCGTTTTGCATTTCAACGGTTGATTTTGGATTTTTAATAAAATCGATAAAATCTTTGATTTCCCAGCGGCTTTCTACCTTTGGAATGTGAGCTGTGTAATCTAATTTATCACCTACATATTCATCATGAACAAACGAAATAGGCAATGGATTGGATTCGTATGATTTGCTTTTCATTTGGTCGATGTACCAATCCGTCATAAAAAGACTTGTGTTTACAATCTTAACATCGGTTCGGACGTGTTCAATTTCTTGAGCGTACCAAAGCGGGAAAGTGTCATTATCGCCAATGGTAAACAAAATAGCATTCGGATCACACGATTCTAAATATGATTTTGCCAAAGCTGTTGCGGTATATTTATCCGAGCGGTCGTGGTCGTCCCAGTTTTGGAAAGCCATAAGAACCGGAACTGTCAGTAAACTTGCGCCAATAATTAGGGGTCCAGCTATTTTTGGGGTTAAGAATTTTTGAAAGCTTTCGTATAACGAATAAACTCCAAAACCTATCCAAATGGCAAAAACATAAAACGAACCTACCAAAGCATAATCTCTTTCACGAGGTTCAAAAGGTCTTTCGTTGAGGTAAATTTTCAAGGCAAGTCCCATAAAAAGGAACAAAACAAGAAGAACATAGAAACTTTTTCGATCTCTACTAGCGTGATACATTATACCAATGAGTCCTAAAATTAAGGGTAAAAAGAAATATACATTTCGACCTTTATTATTCAATACATCCGAAGGTAAGTTTTGTTGTGTTCCCAAATGCAATTCGTCTATAAACGGAATTCCGCTTAACCAGTTTCCGTCTTGGTAATCATATTTTCCTTGAACGTCATTTTGACGTCCAACAAAATTCCACATCAAATATCTGAAATACATATAACCAAATTGATATTCAACCATAAACCTTAAATTGTCAACAGTTGCAGGTTTTTCTATGATTAAATAATCGCTATAGGTTCGCAAAAATTTGACATAATCTTCGGTGTCCAATTGTTTTTGGGCGTATGCTTTTCTAAATTCAACAACTGTTTTTTCAATTTCATTTCTCAATTGTGCCGTAGCTTGAGCCAAATCTTCTTCCGACAGTTGGTTTGGATCTACCTCATATTTCGATAAGTCTTCTTCGTAAGCGTAATCAGGATTTAGTCTAAATTCAGGTGGATTTGTAAAGCTGATATAATTCACAATATTTTCGCCACTCCACAATCTTGGCAAAAAAGTTTTTTGATTGTCATCGCTATTTTGCTCAGCATTTTTGAAATTATTTACAATAACATATTTGCCAGTTTTATAATCTCTTTCATAATTGGGAGCCTTGTCTAAATAAGGATTGTCTTCGTCCAAACCAGAAAAAGCTTCGGTGTATTGTGGGCCGTAAAACAACGGATTTGAGCCGTATTGTTCTCTGTTGTAGTAAGCCAAAACCTCGCGCGCATCCGATGGTTTGTTCTCGTTAATCACCGTATTGGCATTGGCACGAATAGGCAACATCATCCAAGTCGAAAATCCAATCAGGATGAATAGGATACACAATATTAGGGTGTTGGCTTTTATAAGCCCTTTGGTACGAGTGTATTTTAGGCTAAAATAAAAGAAAGCTATTAGAAGCAAAACCACAAAAATGGTTCCCGAGTCAAACGGCATTCCTAATTCGTTGACCATAAAAACTTCGGTTTTACCAAAGAAAGCCATTGTTAAAGGCAATAGTAATTTGAAAATAAATAATAAAACAGCTACAACAACAATATTTGCAATTACAAAATTTTTGACCGTAACTTCTTTATAATGTTTAAAATAATAAAGAAAACCAATGGCGGGAATGGTTAATAATGCCATAAAATGGACGCCAAAGGTAAGCCCGACAACAAGGGAAATAACCAACAACCATTTATTGCCTTTTGGCGAATCCATATCTTGTTCCCAACGCAATCCCAGCCAAAAAAGCAACGCAATAAATAAGGAAGCCATAGCATAAACCTCAGCTTCTACAGCACTTGCCCAAAAACTATCCGAAAAAGTGAATGCCAAAGCGCCAACAAAAGAGCTACCAAGAATGGCAATTGAATTGTTTTTATTTACTTCCGAATACTGCGAAATTATTTTTTTCAAAATCATCGATGACGACCAAAACATAAACAGAATGGTAAAAGCACTCGAAAAAACCGACATCATATTTACCATCAAAGCAATATGTTTGTCATCCATAGCAAAAATGGCGAAAAAAGCACCAATCATTTGATACAATGGTGCTCCAGGAGGGTGTCCCACTTGAAGTTTTGCCGATGTAGCAATGTATTCTCCACAATCCCAAAAACTCATTGTGGGTTCAACGGTTAATGTATAAGTTATTAAAGCGACTGCAAACGCACACCAGCCGGTAATAGTATTCCATTTATTGAAATTAAATGTAGCCATATTTATATTCTAGAATTTATTTTTTTCAGATACAAAGAAAATGTTTTTTTACGTAATGACACGAGCATTAACAAAAATTTCCAAAAACAAATACGTAGTCGTTTAAATCGCTTTAAAAGAGGTTGTTTTTTGATGCATATTGAAATAGCATCCTAATAATTATTGTCGTTATGTGTTTGTTTTTTTGGATCTCCAATTTAACACCTTTTTATCCTTTTTTTATTTGAACGTTTAAAAAAAATATTTCCCAAAAATCTTACAATAGATAGATAAAAAAACACTTTTTTTGATGATGCTATTCAATAAATTCCGTAAATTTGAGTGTCTTTTTTAAGAATTGTTTGTGTGATTCTAAGTTTTTTTTCGTTTTTTAATTATTCTTAAATATATAGTTTTATGAAAAACAAGTTTCAAAATCAAATCGTTACAAATTTGGTATTCATTGTAATTGCATTTTTGTATGCATCTATCGCTTCTGCTCAACATGAAGCCCCTTTGAAAGCTCCCAAAGCTGCTGTGAAGATGAAGAACCCATTTCCAGCAGATCAATACTCACTAGAAAGAGGAAGGCATTCTTACCAGATAGATTGCGTTCGATGTCACGGTAAAAGTGGTAATGGAGATGGGACAAACTCAGAAAAAGTACAAGAAGTAGTATCGGATTTAGGCTCTGATGCTATCCAGAAACAAACTGATGGCGAATTATTTTGGAAGATATCTGAAGCAAGACGACCTATGCCATTAACTGAAATAACAAATGATCAGCGATGGGACATTGTGAATTATATTCGCACTTTTAAGAAAAAGTAAAAACATTTCATTAATATGAGTTATTAAAAAAGGGGTTTTATAACCCCTTTTTTTCGTTTAATTTTTAAAAACTGCTCAGTATCATAAAAAAGATTAATCAATCAATACATCTTAAGTAGTCTTTTAGTAGATTAATTATTTACATTCTATATCCATCAATTCCAAGGTTTTATTTAAATTAAAGATTATTTCAAGTACAGCTAACAGCGATGTAAAGGATAATAAATTTCACATACAATCTGAATAGAAGAAAAGTTTTTCAATAAAAAGAGATTAAAAATTTGTAAAAATTAAAATTTGTATTAAATTTGCACTCGCTTAACGGCAAGGGTATTGGTCTATGGTGTAATGGTAACACAACTGTTTTTGGTGCAGTCTTTCAAGGTTCGAGTCCTTGTAGACCAACAAGTATTAAGGTTTAAAGTATTGATTGTCAATATTTTAAACCTTTTTCTTTTTGAGTATTATCGACATTTTACTGAGAGATAGAAATAGGAATTATTAGGCTGCTTTTATGTTTTGTCTAATTTTGTCACAAGCCTATTAATTGCAACATCCAAATCCGATAAAATTTTTACTGAGATTGTTGCTATTCTAAAAAGATTCTTACCTGTTAATTAAGAATTTAGGTTGATTGTCTTTTATTATTTTGCAGTTCCAAAACAGTATAAATAGCAATAAAAAAGGGATTAATTTTTATAGGTTGAATATTTTTACCGTAAATTGCTTTTCTATATATTTACATTACTTTTATAAAAAAATCAATTTTTGTTCTCAAAATAACCAATAGTCGATTAAAATGGCGCATCATTTCAATAATAAATAATTTCAACTATTTTTGTTGTGATTAAAACAATAAACTAATTAATAAAAACCAATGCTAAGAAAACTTAGTTACATAATTCTTATTACCTATGCTTTGCTACTAAACTCCTGTAAATATGGGGATGAGGATAAGGCTAAGATATCTATAGGCTTTTCGCAAAGTGTTAGTAATGATAATTGGAGAATATCGATGAACCATGCAATGGAGGTAGAAGCGGCACTTCATCCAGAGGTCAACCTGACCATTTACAATGCCAATCGTCAAGCAAAAAAACAAATTCAAGATATTGAAAAGTTTATAGCCAAAAAAGTAAATGTTATAATTATATCTCCTTTCGAGTCAGACTCTATCGTTCCTGCAATAGAGAAAGCTAAAGCTAATGGAATTCCTGTAATTATAATTGACAGAAAAGCAAACACTTCTAATTATACAGCATATTTGGGGGCAGATAATATTGAAGTTGGACGGTTAGCGGGTAAGCATATTGTTTCAATTTCCAACGGATATGCAAATGTCGTTGAAATTTATGGGAATTTAAAAACATCGCCCGGGCTTGAAAGGAGTTCTGGATTTCATCAAATTGTCAAGCAATTTCCAGGTGTTAAAGTCTTCTCTATAGATTCAGATGACTTTGGACATCCTAAACCCAATTTTATAAAATTATTAGATAGTTTACCCAATATAGATTTTGTCTATGCTTTTAATGATGATATTGCCTACAATGCATGGAAAATTGCCAAAACTAAGGGCGTAGAAAGTAAAATAAAATTTATTGGAGTAGATGGGCTTAATGGTCCGTATGGAGGCATTCAACTTGTTCAGGACAGAATTCTGGAAGCGACGGTTTTATATCCGACAGGTGGGAGTGAAGCTGTCAAATTGGCAATGAAAATAGCCAACAAAGAGATTGTTCCTAAAAACAACAAACTTAATACCATATTGATAAATTCTCTTAATGCAGATATTATGAGTAATCAATTTGACAAGATAACAATTCAGCAATCTGATATTGAGCAACAACAGGCTATTATCAGGGACCAAGAAGAGAAATACTCCAGTCAGAGCAATCTCTTAAAGCTTTTGTTTTCTTTATTTATACTAACATTAGGTTTAGCTATCTTTAGTATTTATTCCCGAATTACAATAAGCCGAAAAAAGAAAGAATTAGAGGAGAGAAATAAAAAAATCAAGAGTCAAAGAAATGAAATTAAAAATTTTTCCGAAGAACTAAAGAAAAGTAATGAGGCAAGATTGAATTTTTTTATGGGTTTGTCCCACGAATTCAAAACGCCCCTGACCCTGATTTTAAGTTCCGTCGAATCTTTGGGAAGTGAATTCAAGAATAAGGGGATTTCTGTCAATAAGGAAATTAACCTAATGTATAATAATTCCAGAAGATTACTCCGCCTAATCAATCAATTACTGGATTATAGAAAAGCCGAGGATAAAAAGTTTGTTTTAAGGGCTTCAAAAACCAATATTTTAGACTTTTCCAAGATTATAATTGCTGATTTTGAGCAGGAAGCCAAAAAAAGAAATATTGATTTCACATTGGCCACAAACAATCCTGAACTTGAAGTTTATATTGATCACAATTTAATGGATAAAGTCTATTTCAATTTATTGTCAAATGCCTTTAAATTTACTCCTGAAAAAGGCAAAATTTCGATAACGATTAAAGAAGATAAACCCAATAAAACGGTTAAAATTTTCTTCAAAGATTCCGGCATTGGAATTCCGGAAAATGAATTGAAGCAAGTTTTTAATGCTTTTTATCAAGGCTCCAATAATTATAGAAACAGTTCCGGCATTGGACTTCACCTATCGAAAAGTTTTATCGAGTTGCACAAAGGGAGAATCGAAATTCATTCAAAAAATGGAACCGAATTTATAATTACACTTCCATTGGGGAAAGAGCATCTTGAAGAAAAAGAAATTATAAAAGATGCAGTGTTAGGTTATAGTCACGATTCAGATTATTTAGATTCAGAGGATATTCAAACTGTAGAGCCAAAAAACACTGAAGATAAATATTCTATTCTATTTATTGAGGACAATAAAGAATTATTGGATTTTGTTTCTCTTAAGTTTTCAACGGAATACTCCATCTATACTTCTGACGGAAACAATGCCATTGAAAGAGCCTTGGAATTTATTCCTGACATTATTATATGTGATTTAAATTTGCCAGGGAAAAATGGTTTCGAAATTTGTGAGATACTCAAGAACGATTTAAGGACTTCCCATATTCCAGTGATTATATTAACGGCTTCTGATGATCCAGATTCTTATTCGAAAGCACTAGAGAGAGGGGCAGATATATTTCTAACGAAACCTTTTAATTTAAAATCATTATCACAATCCATAAAGAGTTTGCTTTTTAACAGAGAAAAATTACGCTTTTATTATTCAAATAATATCGAAAGTATTGTGAATAATGAGGATGTTAACTTTGGGATTTCCGAACAGGATTTTCTTAGAAAATTAAATGAATTGATAGAAATAAATATTGACAAATCATTATACACTGTCGAAGATTTGGCCAAAGATTTAAATATATCCCGAATACAATTGTATCGCAAAGTAAAAGCGATGTTGGGGATTAGTATCAGCGATCACATCAATAATATTCGATTAGAAAAGGCAAAAGAACTTCTTTTGAATTCTAATCAAAATATTTCAGAAATCGCTTATTCAGTTGGGTTTTCCTCACCAAATTATTTTTCTACTAGCTTTAAAAACAAATACGGCCTATCTCCCAAAGATTTTAAAAAATAAATCCGAATTATTTTATTTAATATCTGTTTCGAATATAGGTTTCCACTCTTTGTTCAATCTAGTTTTCGAGTCTATGACTTAGTTCGCATAATGCATTTTTAAACATTCTAAACCATCAAAATATACTTTTGGTGGTTTTTTTGTTTCTGTCCATTGACTCCAATTTGTAAAATAGTATTCTATGCGATTTAAGGTAAAATTTTCATATTACTTCAAAAAGAGCATAAAAAATTAAATATCTGATTTTTAAAAGCGTTATATTTTTTGATTTAATAATATATCCTTGTAACATCATTGTACTTTTTGTAACATAATTATAACTACAACCATATAGTTGCATTTTATTTTAATGTAAAAACTGTTGGTTTTTATGGCTTTAGGTGTTTTTTAGTTTGGTTTTTTTTGCATTATATAAAATTGTAACATTTTTAAAATTCAATGTTTCTTTTTACATATAAATTAGCAATTCAATATTTAAATTACACATAATGAAAAAAATAGTCGTTTGGGCTTTGATAGCCTCATTAGCAGGTTTTCTTTTTGGGTTTGACACTGTGGTAATTTCAGGAGCCGACAAAAAACTGCAACAGCTTTGGAATTCATCCGATGCATTTCATGGGACAGTTGTTATGGGAATGGCTTTGTGGGGTACTGTTCTCGGTGCAATATTTGGTGGAATTCCAACAAATAAGATAGGAAGAAAGAATACCTTATTATGGATTGGAATATTATTTTTCATTTCGGCACTCGGTTCTGCATTTGCCAACGACCCCTATGTATTTGCTGCTTTTAGATTTATAGGTGGTTTAGGTGTTGGAGCGTCTACAATTGCGGCACCTGCATATATCTCTGAAATTGCTCCTGCAAAAGATAGAGGAAGACTTGTTGCTTTTTATCAATTCAATATTGTTTTAGGGATTCTTATGGCTTTTCTGTCTAATTATCTTTTAAATGATGTAGGTGAAAATTCTTGGAGATGGATGATGGGAGTACAAGCAATTCCATCTGTAATTTATGTTTTGTTAATTATTTCTATTCCTAAAAGTCCAAGATGGTTATTGTCTAAATTCAAGAATGAAGAGGCTAGAAAAGTTTTGCAAATAATGGGTCAAGAAGCTGATTATGAAAATATGAAGAGAGAAATAGAAATTGACAATAACAATGCAACACTTGCAGATGACAACATATTTTTAAAGAAGTACAGAACACCTTTAGTATTGGCTTTTTTAATGGCATTTTTTAATCAATTATCTGGTATTAATGCTTTTTTATATTATTCCAGCAGGATATTTCAAGAGGCAGGTCTTGGAGAAAGTACCGCTTTACTTAGTAGCATTGGAATTGGGGTGGTAAATCTAATTTTCACTCTATTGGGAGTTTTCTTGATTGACAAACTAGGGCGCAAAATATTAATGTATATCGGTTCTCTAGGTTATATTGTATCTCTTTCACTTGTTGCCATGGCTTTCTTTTTTCAATGGGAAGGAATAACTGTTCCAGTTTTCTTATTTGTATTTATTGCTGCACATGCAATAGGTCAAGGCGCCGTAATTTGGGTTTTTATATCAGAAATCTTCCCAAATCATCTAAGAGCATCAGGTCAATCATTTGGAAGTACTACACATTGGGTTTTGGCGGCTATTATTCCATCATTGATACCCTATCTATTTTCTACCGTTGGACCTGGAGTAGTATTTATGTTTTTTGCAGTAATGATGGTTTTTCAACTCTTGTTTGTTCGATTTATGATGCCAGAAACCAAAGGAATTTCACTAGAGGAGTTAAGTAAAAAATTAATAAAAGAGTAAAATTATGAGCAAGTCAAAAATTATTAAATATGTGGGAATGATAAGTTCCATAATGATTTTCGCAACGATATTTAGTTGTAAACAGGTTTCTTTTGCTGATAAAAAAACATATACTGAAGAAGAATTATACCGACCTAATTTTCATTTCACTCCAAAAAAAGGATGGATGAATGATCCTAACGGGATGTTTTACTACAACGGGTATTACCATCTTTTTTATCAATATTATCCAGATTCGAATGTATGGGGGCCTATGCACTGGGGCCATGCCATCAGCACGGATCTTGTAACCTGGACAGAGAAACCCATTGCGCTTTATCCGGATGAAAAAGGCTATATTTTTTCAGGAAGCGCAGTTGTTGACCTAAAAAACACTTCAGGGTTTGGCAGTATAAAAAACCCGCCTATTGTAGCCATGTTTACTTACCATGACATGAAAAAAGAAAAAGCGGGAGAAACTAATTATCAGTCTCAAGGAATTGCCTACTCATTGGATGAAGGCTTGACTTGGAAAAAATATGAAGCCAATCCAGTTATTAAAAACCCAAATATTAAAGATTTCAGAGATCCGAAAATGACTTGGGACGCCATTCATCAACAATGGATCATGGTTTTGGCAGCAGGCGACAAAACGATGCTTTACAGGTCTAAAAACCTGAAAGAATGGGAGCTTCTTTCAGATTTTGGAAAAGGCATTGGTGCTCATGGCGGGGTTTGGGAATGTCCGGATTTTTTCCCTGTTCATGTGGATGGATCCGATGAATACAAATGGGTGCTGCTGTTGAGCATCAATCCTGGAGGGCCAAATGGTGGTTCGGCCACTCAATATTTTGTTGGTGATTTTGATGGAAAAACATTTACGCTAGACAAAACCTTTTCTCAGGATATCAAAGAAAAACAGGCACTCTATATAGATTACGGAAGAGACAATTATGCTGGTGTTACTTGGTCAAATATCTCAGAGGTAGATGGTCGAAAATTATTTGTCGGGTGGATGTCTAATTGGCAATATGCTGAAAAAGTCCCTACTGAAAAATGGAGAAGTAGCATGACCATTCCAAGAGAATTAGTACTTAATAAAGACGCAGGTCATTATCGTGTTTCTTTTCAACCAGTGCGAGAATTACAAAATTATATTGCCAAGACCATAAAAAAAGAAACTCTTAAAATTGACAAGGAAACCGTAATAACGGATCAATCTTTGGTGGATTTGTCAAAAGTAGAAATTCGTTTTACGTTAAAGGACTTAAAAAAAGATGTATATACTTTTTCTCTTTCCAATAAACTCAATAATTCTATACGATTTGGTATAAATAATAAGGATAAATATTTTTTTATTGATAGAACAAAATCTGGAAATATAGCTTTTTCAGATGTATTTACAAATACAATTTCAAAAGCTCCATTTACGGAAGATTTCGATACAATGGAAGTCAAAGTAATAGTTGATAAAACCTCTATTGAAGTGTTTTACAATAATGGAAAAACAGTAATGACTGAAATATTTTTTCCAGAAAAACCTATGGAAACATTCTCAGTATCTAAGGCAAATTTCAATTTCTCCGTTGAAAAGATAACAATTAACCAATTAAATTTTAACTAAACTATCTAAATTATGAAACACAAAATTATTCTTTATTTAATCCTAATGGGGTCCTTTTTTTCTCTATCGGCCCAAAAAATAGGAGTCAAAGGAGTTGTAACATCTTCTGAAGACGGTATGTCTCTTCCTGGTGCATCAGTACTGGTTTCTGGTACAAATAATGGAACCTCAACTGATATGGACGGTCAGTTCACGATTAATAATGTTGATAGAAATGCAACTTTAACATTTAGTTTTACAGGATATGAATCTCAGTCAGTTAAACTTAATGGACAAACCACTTTAGCAATTTCATTGAAAGCAGAGTCCTTAAAACTACAAGAGGTTATTGTAACAGGCTATTCTAAAGAGAAAAAAGCTGATTTAACTGGTGCGGTTACCGTAGTAGAATTAAAACCTATTACTGGTCAAAGCATGAGTTCAGGTAATGCTATGCAGGCTTTGCAAGGAAGAGTTGCCGGATTGACCATTGAAAAATCTGGAGATCCAAGTGGGGCAAATAGTAGAATATTGATTAGAGGGGTTAGTACCCTTGGTAATACAGATCCTTTGTATGTTATTGATGGGGTTCCTACTGTAAGACCAGAGGTGTTTGCTAGTTTGAATCCAAGTGCTATTGAATCAGTTCAAGTTTTAAAAGATGCTTCGGCATCATCTATTTATGGGTCTAGAGCTGCAAATGGTGTAATCATTGTTACAACTAAAAATGCTGCAAAAGGCGGTATCACAAAAGTTTCTTACAGTACAAACGTTTCTGTTCTATCTGAAAAAAAACAACGATACAAAATGCTAAACGCTTTGGATAGAGGAAAAGTTTTATGGCAAGCATCTGTTAACGATGGTGCAAGTCCATCTGGGGGATATGGTGAAATCTATAATTTTGACTGGAATAATAATTTCAGTAATCCAGTATTAAACAGTGTAAGTGTAAAGCCTTATGTAGGTGGAGATACTAATGTTCCTGTTGGAGATACTGATTGGCAGGATACGCTATATAAAACAGGTCTTCTTATCAATAATGATTTATCTATATCTGGAGGGTCTGATAAAGCAAATGCAGTATTGAATATGGGGTATTTAGATAATTCTGGAATGCTTAAATATACTAATTATGAGAGATATTCTGCTAGATTGAATGCCAATTTCAAGTTATTCAACGACAAAGTTCGATTTGGTGTTAATTCGCAATTCACTCAATCAAATGAAAGAGCTGCCGCTAATGATGTAGGTAATGCTCCAACACCTGGTTTAGCAATAACTTTAGCTCCAACTATTCCTGTTTTTACAAGTACTGGTGAGTATGCTGGACCATTGGGTTCCGGATATTCAGATAGAAATAACCCACTATTAATGCAATATTTAAACAGATGGGATAATACTAGAAAAATGGCCTTATATGGAAATGTTTTTACTGAAATAGATATTGTAAAAGGACTTAGATTTAGAAATAGTATTGGGATGGATTATAATGATTTCAATAATAAAAATATTGAACCTATTGTTAATAATGGATTCATTACCAGAAGTGTAAATAGCTTGACTTTGAATACTAATAAATATTCAAGCTTAACAATTTCAAATACTTTAAATTATGATTTAAGAATTTCAGATCATAAATTTGGTTTTCTTATTGGAACTGAATCAACTAAAACGGATTTCAATTCGTTATTGGGACGTGCTGAAGGGTTTGCTGTTGAATCAGAATCGTATTTTACCCTTTCTGCCGCAACTGGATCAAGAACTACTAATGGAATCTCTACAGGAAGTAGATTGCTTTCTCAATTTGGAAAATTTAATTATGCTTTTTCTGACCGATATTTAGCTTCGTTTACTATTCGTAGAGATGGTTCGTCAAGATTTGGTCAAGATAATAGATATGGTATCTTTCCGGCTATTACTGCAGGATGGAGAATAAATAAAGAAGAATTCTTTAAAAATGTAACAGTAGTTTCAAACTTGAAATTGCGTGCTGGTTATGGAGAAGTAGGGAATCAATCCATTGGTGATAATGCCCGTTTTGGCTTATATGAAGCTAGATATGGACCGAATCAAAATGTATATTATCCAGATTTTTTCAACATTTATTATAATGTAGGTACTGCTTATGATTTGAATGGAGCTAATACTGGAAACTTGTCCTCTGGATTTGTATCCATACAAGCTGCCAATTCAGGATTGAAATGGGAGACTACCAAAGAAGTTAACGTAGGTCTAGATTTTGGTTTTTTTGATGATAAATTATCAGGTTCGTTCGATTATTTTTCACGAAATACAGAGGGCATTTTAATCGTTCCTCCAGTAGCTTCAGCAGTTGGAGAAGGACAACAACGTTTTGTAAATGGAGCCTCAACATCAAATAAAGGATGGGAATTTACGATAGGATATGCAGATAAATTAGAAAATGGATTGTCTTATAATATTACTACAAATTTTGGTGCAACCAAAAACAAAATAACCGAATTACCTGAAGAAGTAAGAGCAGCATATCCAGGAACAGCTGCTAATTCTATAGTTGGTCACTCACAATATGAAATTTTTGGTTATAAAACTGATGGTTTGTTTCAAAGTCAACAAGATATTGATTCTCATGCCACTCAAATTGTATCTCGTTTGGGAGGTATAAAATATGTCGATATCAATTCTGATGGGGTAATCAATTCTGACGATAGAACTTTTATCGGAAGCACACTTCCAAAATTAGAATATGGTATTAACATTAGCTTAGCGTATAAAAATATTGATTTCTCTGTTTTTGGTTCTGGTGTAGCAGGAAGAATTGGTCAGGATCCATATATATTTTGGAATAATTTTGTTCAAGGTAGAGATAATGCAGGACCTGGAACTTTGAATGCTTGGACTCCGACGAATACCAATACTGATGTGCCTTCTCTTTCATTGGCAAATAATGACAATAAGGCTTCGGATTATTTATTTAGAAATAATTCTTATTTCAAACTTAGAAATATGCAAATTGGATATTCGTTTTCGGATGATTTAGTTAAAAAATCAGGATTTATTACCAGTTGCAGAGTATATGCGCAAGGAGAAAATTTATTTTGGATTACTCCAAAAGGATATATTGGTTCTGATCCAGAGCGAACAGATGTCAATAGAATACCAGTACCAACTACATACTCATTGGGTGTCAACTTTAATTTTTAATTAATTATCATGAAGAAATACAATAAAATAGTTATCAGCTTCTTGTCAATCCTTTTTTTGGCATCGTGTAGCTCAGATTTTTTAGATTATGAACCAACAGGAGTATTGTCTTCTGGAAATGTGGCAACAGCCGCAAATGCTGATGCTCTTGTTACTGCAGCTTATGCAGCAATAGGAAATGATGAAATGATAGGGCCAATAACAAACCAATGGGTTTATGGAAGTGTACGCTCTGATGATGCCTATAAAGGCGGAGGTGGTCGTGGAGATGTTGATGTAATTGATACGTATGAACAATACAATACTACTGTTCCAGATTATGGGGACTGGATGTTGCCTAGAACTTGGACAAATCATTACAAAGCGATTTCTAGGGCTAATTTTGCCTTATCTGTTATCAACGTCATTCCAGATGCGGATTACCCATTAAAAAAAGTAAGACAAGGAGAGTTACGTTTTTTAAGAGCACATTCTCATTTTATGTTAAAGTTGTTGTTTAACAAAGTTCCTTTTATTACTGAAGATCTTACTCAAGAGCAAATCCTAAAAACTTCAAATGATTTATCAAGTGATGCTTTATGGGACAAAATTGCAGCTGATTTTCAATTTGCATTTGATAATTTACCACAGAGTCAAGATCAGGTTGGTAGAGCTGATAAAAATGCTGCAGCTGCTTATCTTGCAAAATTAAATTTATATCAGGCATACAAGCAAAATGATGCACATCAAGTAACTAGCATAGATGCAGCAAAATTACAAAAAGTAATCGATTATGCTGATAAAGTTACGGGTGCTTTAGAAGCAGATTATGGATATGATTTTTTGGATGGACACGATAATGGTGCCGAATCAATCTGGGCTGTTCAGTTTTCTATCAACGATGGTACAAATACTGGAAGAGTAAGTTTTGTTACAGGATTGAACTCTCCTCATGGAACACCTCTATACGGTTGTTGCGGTTTTCATATGGCAAGCCAAAATTTGGTGAATGCATTTAAAACAGATGCTAATGGTTTGCCTTTATTAGATACTTTCAACAATTCAGATATTTTTAACACAATAACAAATGGTGTTGCTCCCCTAGCTTCTGGAGTTACACTTGACCCTAGAATTGACCATACTGTAGGAGTTCCGGGAAGACCCTTTAAATATAAAAACACTTTAAAAACTTCTGGAGACATGATATACAATTTCAGTTGGGCTAGAGATCCAGGTGTTTACGGATATTTTGGAAACATGAAAGAACAACAATCTCCCGACTGTTCCTGTTATGTGAAAAACGGACCATTTATTGGGACCTCTAAAAATGTTGATTTTATTAGATATGCAGATGTTTTATTGTTCAAGGCAGAAGCATTAATACAATTAAATAGGTATGCCGAAGCATTGCCAATAATTAATCAAATTAGAGCAAGAGCTGCAGCCAGTACTACGATGACTTTAGCTGCAGGAGCTTCAAATGTTTATAAAGTTCAACCCTATGCTTCTTTTCCTTCAAAAGACTACGCTATGAAAGCATTAATGTTTGAAAGACGATTGGAATTTGGTATGGAAGGACCTCGATTCTTTGATCTTGTACGATGGGGAATAGCTGAGCCTGTATTGAATGCTTACCTTAATGTTGAGAAAACTAAAAGAGATTTCCTTTCTAATGCTAAGTTTACGGCAGGTAGAGACGAATATTATCCGATACCTCAAAGGGAAATTGATTTCACGGGAGGATTGTACAAACAAAATCCTAAGTATTAATAATAGAATTTTTAATGGATTTGTTTTGGTTAGTAAATCCGGTTGGAGGCAAGTATTTTACTTGCCTTTAACTTTTTAAGTATCGAAGCTGATACACTCTTGCTGAGTTTGTTTAGTGTCAGGTATTTTTATTAGAGTTTTTTTAAATAGACACAAAAAAGAGTTTTTAAAAATGAATTATGAAAGAAAAGCGTCCCTCCATTGTTTATAAAAAAATAATATTCCTCTTTACTTTAATTTTAGGAGTATGTCATTTATCGGCACAAATGGTAACTATTCCTATTGCGACCGAGAACAATATGTTACTACTACAAACTGATAGTAATAATAGGTTAAGAACCGTTTATTTTGGCAAACCTCTTGAAAACGAAAACGAATATGCTATAGTTTCGACTGGATATAATTATGATGAATCCAATGCCGGAATTTATAATTCATCCTATACTCCTGCAGGAACCTGGAATCTGTCCGAACCTGCAATTCAGGTCAAACATGGAGACGGAAATCCTTCCTTGGAATTAAAGTATGTTAGTCATAATAAAAAAATAATTGATGCCAATACTTCCATTACGAGTATTCTTCTAAAAGACCCCATTTATCCGTTTGAAGTTACTTTGTTCTATAAAGTTTGGACAAAAGAAAATATAATAGAGCAATGGACAGAAATAAAACACAAGGAAAAAAAACCAGTTTTATTGCAAAAATATGCTTCTGCCAATTTGTATTTTGCTGGTAAAGATTTTTATCTCACGAGTTTTCAGGGAGAATATCTAAAAGAGATGCAGCCTACAGAAGCCAAACTTTTACAAGGTATAAGAACAGTGGATTCTAAATTGGGAACACGAGCAATGCTTTTGCAAACGCCTAATTTTATGATGTCTTTTGGGAAGCCAGCATCAGAAAATGATGGAACTGTTATGATCGGGCAGCTGGCTTGGAGTAGTAACTTTAAACTTGATTTCGAAATTGACTCCCATAAAAATCTTCGATTAATTGCAGGAATCAATCCATTTGCTTCGGAATATTCGCTGAATCCAAACGAAACCTTTAAAACGCCATCTTTAATCTATGCGTTATCCAATAACGGTACAGGCGAAGCCAGTAGAAATTTGCACGATTGGGCGAGAAAATATAGACTTCTTGACGGTCAGGGCGAGCGGCTTACATTATTAAACAATTGGGAAGCGACCTATTTTGATTTTGATGAAAACAAAATAAAAGACTTGTTCAAAGACGCAAAAGATTTAGGTGTTGATCTTTTTTTATTGGACGATGGTTGGTTTGGCAACAAATACCCAAGAAATAATGATGATGCAGGTCTTGGCGACTGGCAAGAAAATAAAAAGAAATTACCGAGCGGTTTGGGTTATTTGGTAAAGGAAGCCAAAAAAGAAGGAGTAAAATTTGGTATTTGGATAGAGCCTGAAATGGTAAATCCAAAAAGTGAATTGTATGAAAAACATGTCGATTGGGTTATAAAACAACCGAATAGACCCGAGATTTATTATAGAAATCAAATGGTGTTGGACTTGTCTAATCCTGAAGTGCAGGATTTTGTTTTTGGAATCGTGGATAATCTATTTGTAAAAAATCCAGAATTGGCCTTTATAAAATGGGATTGCAATGCAGTAATTTATAACGCCTATTCTGCTTATCTCAACAAAAAAGGATTGCCGCAATCCAATTTGTATGTAGAGTACACTCAAGGATTGTACAAAGTACTCCAGCGAATTAGGGCAAAATATCCAAATGTTCCAATGATGTTATGTTCCGGAGGTGGTGGTCGTGGCGATTATGAATTGCTGAAATATTTCACGGAATTTTGGCCTACGGATGACACAGAGCCTTTAGAAAGAATTTTTGTTCAATGGGATTACTCCTATTTTTTCCCTTCCATTGCTGTGGATAATCACGTTACTGATTGGGGAAAACAGCCGCTTAAATTTAAGGTTGATGTGGCTAGCATGGGTAAATTAGGTTTTGATATTGTAGCAGGAAAATTGGACGAAAAGGATAAAATATTCTGTAAACAGGCCATTACAAATTACAATTCATTCAAGGACATAGTATGGCACGGCGCAATGTATCGGTTGGTTAATCCTCACGAAAATGACATTGCAGCTTTAATGTATGTAAATCCAGACAAAAGTAAAGCGATTGTTTTTAACTATTTGGTAAATAACAGATATGCTATAACCGCAACGAAGCGTCCAGTGGTGTTGAATGGATTGAATCCAAAGAAAAAATACACTATAAAAGAAATTAACTTATATCCAGGTGTAACTTCTTCAATTGCTTCTGGCAAAATTTACACTGGAGATTTTTTGATGAAAGTAGGATTTAACCCTAATGTTAATTTGAAAAGAACTAGTGTATTGTTGGAAATAAGTGAAGTTGAATAATCTAATTTTGTCAGGTTAAATACTATCCTTGACTGTTTGGACGAGGTTTTTTCTTTTTTTATAGTCCTAATTTTGTTTATTTTGGGGCGCAGTTGCAAAAGTGGAAAGACCTAATTTGATGTAAATCAAAAAATAAAATAATATAACGTGAGCTTGCAGATTATTTTTGCAGCTCTTAATTTTGAGGATTATGAAAACGGAAAAAAAATTAAGCGCAGTTTGCTTTGGAGAGGTCTTATGGGATGTGTTTCCTTCTCATAAAAAGATTGGAGGAGCCCCTTTGAATGTGGCTCTAAGAATGAACTCTTTGGGGATAGCTACAACAATTATAAGTCGGATTGGTAAAGATGAAGATGGGGATAATCTATTGTCATTTTTAAAAGACCAGAATGTCAGTTCAGATTCCATTCAAGTTGGAGAAGATTATAAAACCGGAGTTGTTAATGTAATGGTTAACGAAAAAGGAAATGCTTCTTATGATATTCTATATCCTTCTTCTTGGGATAAAATCACGCTGACAAATGAAATGATTGAAAAGGTTTCAGCATCAGATGTTTTTATTTTTGGAAGCTTAATCTGTAGGGATGAAATTTCCAGAGCAACCTTGTATGCTTTATTGGATAAAGCTAAGTATAAAGTTTTTGACGCTAATCTTAGAGCACCCTATTATACAATGGAAGTACTTCTGGAATTGATGTCAAAAGCAGATTTTATTAAACTCAATGATGAAGAGTTATGGGAAATAAGCCGAAAATTAGAGTCACCTTATAATTCATTTGAGCAAAACATCAAGTTCATAGCTGAAAAAACAAACACAAAACAAATCTGTGTAACCAAAGGAGCGTTTGGCGCCGTTTTGTATTGCAAAGATAAATTTTATTACAACAGTGGTTATTTGATAAAAGTGGTGGATACTGTTGGTGCAGGAGATTCATTCTTGGCTACTTTAACAGTACGATTACTCAAGGGGAAATCACCTCAAAAATCTTTGAACTACGCTTGTGCTGTTGGAGCATTAGTAGCTGGTCAGGAAGGAGCCAATCCCAAGATTTCGGATATAGAAATAAGAAAGTATATGATGCTTAAAGACAAGAAAATCGAAAAATAAGGTTATGACCCATTTTTAGGAAGAATTTAGGCTTAAAAAATCTATTGGACTTGTTTCAAACAGTAAATATTAAATTAGAAACGCCTAAAAGGAAAAATCAGAAAGACTATAAACCACAAGCTTATATCTTTAGAAAATCAAGAAAAAGAATTGAAACATTATTTTCACAATTGTGTGACCAGTTCAAAATTAGAAACAATTAAGCTAAATCTTTTGAAGGATTTAAAACACGGATTTTAGCAAAAAATAACAGCATTAACATTGGTTCAATTTATCAATAAATTTATTTTTTATAGACCAATAAACAATATTAAGAATCAAATAATTTAATTACACCCAACGGGTTAAGAAATTAAAATTATACAATGAATTGATTTCATTATAATTACAATTAAAAAATAGAATTTAAATCAACTTTTTTATAATGAGAAAAATCCTGAGTTTGTAAAGCACCTAATTTTACTTTCTCGAAATTGAAAAACATCACTAACCTATTTTTGTCTTTTTATGAATCGATTTCATTTAAAAACGAGAACTAAAAGCCAACCAAATGAAATTATATTTTCCAAAGCGTATTGTCCTCGCTTCTTTTTGCCTGGGATTACTGTTGACAAACCAAACAATTGCACAAGAAAACAAATCAACCATAAAACGTAAATGGTGGAAAGAAGCCATAGTATATCAAATTTACCCCCGTAGTTTTAAAGACACCAATGGTGATGGTGTAGGAGATTTAAAGGGAATCATCCAGAAATTAGATTATATCAAAAGTTTAGGGGTTGATGTCGTTTGGCTCAATCCTATTTATGGCTCTCCCAATGCTGACAATGGTTATGATATCTCAGATTATAAATCCATAATGAAAGAGTTTGGAACTATGGACGATTTTGATGCGTTATTAAAAGGAATGCACGAAAGAGGATTGAAACTGGTTATGGATTTGGTAGTCAATCACAGTAGTGATGAACACCAATGGTTCCAGGAAAGTAGAAAATCAAGGGATAATCCGTATAGAGATTATTACCATTGGTGGCCTGCCGAAAAGGGAAAACCGGCTTACCGCCCAGGGTCTTTTGAAGCCGATGGAAGCGGCTGGCGTTATGATAAACAAACCGACTCTTATTATCTGCATTATTTCAACTATAAACAACCGGACTTGAACTGGGAAAACCCAAAATTACGTCAGGAAATTTACAGCATGATGAATTGGTGGTTCCAAAAAGGAATCGATGGATTTAGAATGGACGTAATTCCGTTTATTTCTAAAGACACTACTTTTCCGGTGATCACACAGGAAGAACTGAATAAAAACTACCATGGCAGTTGGGGTGTTTACATGGCCAGCGGGCCACATTTGCATGATTACCTTCAAGAAATGAATCGCGAAGTATTGAGCAAATACGATTGTATGTCATTGGCTGAAGGAGCAGGAATGTTGACTTCAACTGCTTTGAACTTTGTGGATGAAGACCGGAAAGAGCTGAATATGGGATATCATTTTGAAGGGACCGATTTGGGTTACATCCCGGGGTTTTTCAAAAAAACGGGCCCTTATTCATTAGTTAAGTTTAAAAAAATCTATTCAGATTGGGATAAAGTCTATGAAAAAAAAGGTTGGGGAACCATCTATTTAGGAAATCACGACCAACCCAGAATGACTTCCCGTTGGGGAAATGATGCACCGGAATTCAGAGCCGTTTCTTCAAAATTACTGACCACTTTCCTGTTTTCTATGAGAGGAACACCCTATTATTATAACGGTGACGAGATAGGAATGATAAATGCCAAATTTAACCGAATCGAAGACTACCGTGATATTGAAACACTGGCGGAATATGAAAAAGTAAAACTTGCCGGAGGAAACTTAGAAGAATTTATTGAAAATCAAAAAACAGGAGGAGCAAGAGATAACGGAAGAACTCCTTTTCAATGGAACAACTCAAAAAATGGCGGATTTACAATGGGGACTCCCTGGCTAAAAGTAAATGACAACCACGTTACACTCAATGCTGAGAAACAGGAAAAAGATCCTAATTCGGTTTTGAATTATTTTAGAAAAATGGCAAAATTGCGCAAAACTAATCCCATTTTGATTTACGGAAAATACACCTTGCTAGACGAAAACAATTCGGATGTTTACTCCTATACTCGGGAACTAGACGGCAAAAAAGTATTGGTATTGCTTAATTTTTCTGCCAAAAACGCCAAAGCAAATACCGGTTTCAATATCAAAAAAGCCAAAGTCTTGATTGATAATTACGGTAGTGTTGCTAAAGATGGTTTGTTAAGGCCTTATGAAGCGGTTATATACCAGTTGTAAGTTTTCTAAAAAACAAGAATATTCGTTTTATTTTCTGTTTGCAAATCTGCCACACTGTACAAAAAACTGGGTTTCACCTCAAAAATCTTTGAATTAAGCTTGTGCTATTGGAGCATTAGTGGCGGGTAGGGAAGGAGCTAATCCTAAGATTTCAGATATAGAAATAAGAGAGTATATGATGCTTAAAGATAAGAAAATCGAAAAGTAACTTTTCAGAAAAAAATTTAAGTTTAAAAACCTCTCAAATTTTGAGAGGTTTTTTTATACAAAAATGTCAAGAAACATCATATTTTGAAAGTGATAACAGGTTTTGAAATATGATTAACCAAGTCTTCACTAATGCTTCCATTATAAAAATGAGCTAATCCGGTTCGACCATGAGTACATATTCCTATTAAATCTGCATTTATACTTTTGGAAAAATTGATAATCCCGTTTTCTATGTTTGTGTCGTTAAAGATATGGGTAGAGTAGTTTTCAACATCAAAATTAGCAATGAAATTCTCCATATTTTTTTCGGTGGCATTTGTGGTTTTAAAGCTAGAAGGGGTACAAATGGTTACTAAAAACAGTTTCGAATTGAAAATTTTTGCAAACTCAAGCATTTTTCTAAAAGGTTTTTTAGCTTCTCTTGAAAAATCCGAAGCAAAAACAAAATTCGTCGCTTTAAATTCTTTTGTTTCTTTTTTGATAACTAAAACCGGAATTGTGGAGTATCGTACGATTTTTTCAGTATTAGAACCTACAAGTAATTCTTTAAATCCAGATGTTCCGTGCGATCCCATAATTATTAAATCGACATTATTTTTTTTGCTTGCATCAATAACTCCCAAGTCAACTTTATTGAATTCGACAGATTCAAATACATCAATACCTTTCAAAAAGGTTGATTCCATTAATTCTTCGAGCTTTTCAATCGCTTTATTTTTAAAAAAAATAATTTCAGGAATGCTCTTGCTGTTTCCAAAAGCATCGCTAACTTGATGTGGCAATTCTAATAAATGCAAAAGAATGATTTCGTAATGGTTCTTTCGGGCAATTTGTGAGGCAACTTTTAATGCTTCAATTGAATATTCAGAAAAATCGACAGGTACTAAAATCCGTTTCATAATCAAAAGATTTAAAATTATTTTACAAATAGTAGATGAAATTTTGTTAAATAAAGTTACAATTTTTTTTTAACATAAAACAATCATTTTTGATTTATAAAAAATAACACTATATTTGCACAGTTATTTATTAAAAAACTAGATAATGAGGCACGCATAGCGTGCCTCTTTTTATAAAATATGACATTTAAAGATAAAGTAAACGGCTTGGTAGTTGAGGGATTGTTAGAAAAGCCTTCTATTTTTCTGATTGATTTAACAATAACAGATAGTTTTAAAATTATCGTGAATTTAGATGGCGATAATGGAGTAGCTTTGCAGGATTGTATTGATATTAGTAGGGCAATCGAAAATAATTTAGACAGAGAAGAACAAGATTTTTCTTTAGAAGTAGCCTCAGTTGGTGTGGGATCACCATTAAAAATGGTCAGACAATACAAGAAAAACGTAGGCAGAACCTTGATAGTAAAATTGGCAACTGAAACAATTGAAGCAGAATTAGTTGAAGCTAATGATAATTTTATAATTTTGTCATGGAAAGCTAGAGAGGCTAAAAAACTAGGAAAAGGGAAAGAAACGGTTCAAAAAAGACAAGAAATACCGTATTCAGAAATAAAAGAAGCAATTGTTACAGTAACATTTTAATTAAATAGTTGGCATGGAAAATTTAGCATTAATCGATTCATTTTCAGAGTTTAAAGACGATAAACTTATTGATCGTGTAACGCTTATGGCGATATTAGAAGATGTGTTTAGAAATGCATTGAAGAAAAAATTTGGATCAGATGATAACTTTGATATTATCATCAATCCTGATAAAGGAGATATGGAAATCTGGCAAAGAAGAGTTATCGTAGCCGATGATGATGTAGATTTAGACCATTTGGAAATTTCGCTTACAGATGCTAGAAAAATTGAACCTGATTTCGAAATTGGAGAAGAAGTTTCTGAAGAAGTGAAGTTGATCGATTTAGGAAGAAGAGCTATTTTAGCCTTGCGTCAAAACCTGATTTCTAAGATTCACGAGCACGATAACACCAATCTTTACAAACAATTTAAAGATTTAATTGGCGAAATTTATACTGCCGAAGTTCATCATGTTCGTCCAAGAGTTGTAATTTTGATTGACGATGACGGAAATGAAATTGTTTTGCCAAAAGAAAAACAAATCCCATCTGACTTTTTCCGTAAAGGAGATAACGTACGTGGAATCATTGAAAGCGTTGAATTAAAAGGTAATAAACCTCAAATAATTATGTCTAGAACTTCTGAAAAGTTTTTAGAAAAATTATTCGAACAAGAAATTCCAGAGGTTTTCGACGGATTGATAATGGTTAAAAATGTAGTTCGAATTCCTGGCGAAAAAGCAAAAGTAGCCGTAGATTCTTATGATGATAGAATTGATCCAGTTGGTGCTTGTGTGGGAATGAAAGGATCTCGTATTCACGGAATTGTTCGTGAATTAGGGAATGAAAACATTGATGTTATCAATTACACCAGCAATATTCAATTGTACATTACCAGAGCATTAAGCCCTGCTAAAGTTTCTTCTATTAAAATTAATGAAGATACCAAAAGAGCTGAAGTATTCTTAAAATTAGAAGAAGTTTCTAAAGCAATTGGTAGAGGTGGACACAATATTAAATTAGCAGGTCAATTAACTGGTTATGAACTCGATGTTATCCGTGAAGGAGATGTTGCCGGTGCTGTTGCAGATGAAGATGATGTTGAATTAACAGAGTTTTCAGATGAAATTGAGGAATGGGTTATCGAAGAATTTGCAAAAATTGGATTGGATACAGCAAAAAGTATTTTGAAACAAGACGTAAATGATTTAGTTAGAAGAACAGACCTAGAAGAGGAAACGATTCTAGATGTAATGAGAATATTAAAAGAAGAATTTGATAGCTAGTCAATTCTTCAAAAAGAATAAATTTTAAACCTTATTTTTCCTCTCCAGATGAGAGTTAGTGTGAGGAAATAATAAAAGAATATCATACTTATTTTTTTCTTTTGAGAGGAATAAGGTGAGAAAAAAAGGTAATATTAAAAAGGTTTTATGTCTGAAGAGAAAGTTATTAGAATAAACAAAGTTTTAAGGGAATTTAATATTTCTTTAGAAAGAGCTGTGGATTATCTTAAGGATAAGGGTATTTCTGTTGAATCAAATCCCAATACAAAAATTTCTGAAGCAGAATATAACATTCTGCAAAATCAATTTGCGGGAGATAAGGGCAATAAAGAAGCTTCAAAAGAGGTAGGTGAAGAGAAGAGGAAAGAGAAGGAAGCTTTGCGAATTGAAAGAGAAAAAGAAGTTGAGGATAAGCGCAAACAAGACGAAGAACGCTTCAAAAACCAAGAAGTTATTAGAGCAAAAGGCAATATTTCTGGGCCGGTACACGTTGGAAAAATTGATCTTAATCCAAAAAAACCAATTCCAACACCTGCACCTGCACCAACACCAATACCAGTTGTTGAAAACACTCCGCCTCCAATAGCTGAAGTACCTAAAGACAAACCTGTTCAAAAAGAACCTGTTCAAAAGGAGTCAATTTCGAAAGAACCTGTTCAAGAGAAAATAGTAGTTGAGACAAAAGAGGTAAAACCAGTTGTCGAAATTCAAGTAAAAAAGACTGAAGTTGAAAGCCCTAAGAAAGCGGATTCAGCAGTAACCGATGTTCCCGTTGAGGAAACAATAACTACTAAATATACCAAATTATCTGGTGCTACATTGACTGGTCAAACTATCGATTTGTCTCAGTTTAATAAGCCTAAGAAGAAAAAAGAAGAACCTAAAATTACGCCTAACAAGCCTGGGACCCCTGGAGCTCCCGGAAGTGCGGCTAATAATGCCAATAAAAATAAAAGAAAAAGGATTGCTCCAAAACCCGGAGCTCCAAGACCACCTTCAACTCCTGGAGTTCCTGGTGCGCCAAATCCAAATAAAATTACACCAAATACTGGTGGTGGAGGTTTTAATGCCAACAGAGGTGCAAGACCTGGTTTTGTAAAAGGGGCAAGACCTGCCATTGTTGCAAAAGTTGAGCCTACTGAAGAAGAAGTTAAAAATCAAATTAGAGAGACTTTAGAGAAGCTACAAGGAAAAGGTGGTAAATCGAAAGCAGCTAAATATAGAAGAGATAAAAGAGATACGCACCGTCAAAAATCAGATGACGAGCAAAGAGTATTAGAAGAAGGTAGCAAAACTATTAAAGTTACTGAGTTTGTAACCGTTGGTGAGATTGCCATAATGATGGATGTGCCAATTACTAAAGTGATTGGAACTTGTATGTCACTTGGAATTATGGTTACCATGAATCAGCGTCTTGATGCAGAAACATTGACCATTGTTGCCGATGAATTTGGATACGAAGTCGAATTTATCACAGTAGATATCGAAGAAGCGATTCAGGTTGTTCCTGATAAAGAAGAAGATTTAGTTTACAGAGCGCCTATCGTAACCGTAATGGGTCACGTCGATCACGGTAAAACATCTTTACTGGATTATATTCGTAAAGAAAATGTTATCGCAGGTGAATCTGGAGGAATTACGCAGCACATTGGTGCCTATGGAGTAACTTTAGAAGACGGTCAAAAAATCGCTTTCCTTGATACACCAGGTCACGAAGCGTTTACCGCAATGCGTGCTCGTGGAGCTCAGGTTACCGATATTGCTATTATTGTAGTAGCTGCCGATGATGACATTATGCCACAAACCAAAGAGGCAATTTCTCACGCTCAGGCTGCAGGTGTTCCAATTATATTTGCTATCAACAAAATTGATAAGCCAAATGCTAATGTTGAGAAGATCAAAGAAAAATTAGCAGGTATGAATTTACTTGTTGAAGATTGGGGTGGAAAAATTCAATCTCACGATATTTCGGCAAAATTTGGAACTGGAGTTAAAGAATTATTAGAAAAAGTATTATTAGAAGCCGAACTTTTGGATTTAAAATCCAATCCAAACAAAGCCGCACAAGGAACTGTTGTAGAAGCGTTTTTGGATAAAGGAAAAGGATACGTTTCTACCATATTAGTACAACACGGAACCCTAAAAATTGGGGATTATATGTTGGCTGGAAAACACCATGGTAAAATTAAAGCCATGCACGATGAAAGAGGAAATATTGTGACCGTTGCAGGTCCATCAACTCCGGTTTCTGTTTTAGGTTTAGATGGTGCAGCGACAGCTGGTGATAAGTTTAATGTTTTTGAAGATGAAAAAGAGGCCAAACAAATTGCTTCGAAACGTTCTCAATTGATGCGTGAACAATCAGTTCGTACACAACGTCATATTACTTTGGATGAAATTGGACGTAGAATTGCATTAGGTCAATTTAAAGAATTGAACATTATCCTTAAAGGGGATGTGGATGGTTCTGTTGAAGCCTTGTCTGATTCGTTCTCTAAATTATCTACTGACGAAATTCAAATCAATATTATTCATAAAGGAGTTGGAGCGATTACTGAAACTGACGTAATGTTGGCTTCTGCTTCAGATGCAATTATTATCGGATTTAATGTTCGTCCTGCTGGAAATGCAAGACAATTAGCCGACAAAGAAGAAATCGATATCCGTTACTACTCTATCATTTACGCCGCAATCGACGACTTGAAAGATGCGATGGAAGGAATGTTAGCGCCAGAAATGAAAGAAGAGGTTCTTGGTACTGCAGAAGTTAGAGAGTTATTCAAAATCTCTAAAGTAGGTACAATTGCTGGATGTATGGTTATGGATGGAAAAATTGCCAGAAACGCCAAAATCAGAATCATTCGTGAAGGTGTTGTGGTTCACACAGGTGAGCTAATCGCCTTGAAACGTTTCAAAGACGACGTCAAAGAAGTTGCCAAAGGGTACGATTGTGGTATTCAAATAAAAGGATACAACGACATCGAAGAAAGAGATGTTATCGAAGCGTTCCACGAAGTAGCGATCAAAAAGAAATTGAAATAAAATTTCGAACTATTTAGAAGAAATCCCGAGCAATCGGGATTTTTTTGTTTTTGATTGTGTAAATTGTTTTTAAGGAATGATGGAAATCTTTAGTAGATTTGTTTAGTTAGATGTTTGAAAAGGAACAGAATCCAACTCTGTACCATTTATAAAATGTACAGGGATATTTAAATTAAATTAAAAATGAAAAATGAAGGCTTTGAAATATCAATTAAACAGTTGAAGGTTATTTTGAGCATTGGAACAATTATCTTGGCATTCTTTCTTGTTTATAAGTTTGTTTTTATGAGTTCGAGAGAGCAATTACTGGATGGTTCTTTAAGAAAAATTAGAGAAGAAAATTTTCAAGGATTTGTAATTGATAAAAATTATGATAAAAATAATCATAACTCACCAATGATATATTTAAGAAACAAAACTAAAATTGCTGTATTTGGTGAATTTTGGTCTCAAATCAAGATTGGTGATTCACTAGAAAAGAAAAAAGGAGAAACGATTATTACTGTGTATCGAAATAATATGAAATTTACTTTAGACAATAAAGACATCATAAATAGTTTAAATAATTAGCTTTTAGGTCGCTGATATGATAAATTACCTTGTAAATGCTAACTTAGAATTGCCTTCTGTGCAATAAATAAAATACCAAAAAACAAAAAAGCAACTCCAATTGGAGTTGCTTTTTTGGTAAAATAAAACGTTAAACTTACCTACTCGGCTTAATCAAAAGCACATTTTTATACCTATTATTAATTTCAGACAAAGTTTTTTCGGCTTCAATGCGAGTTTTAAAATTGCCCACCCAAACTTTATAATTTGGAGTATTGAAAATGATTGTGGCGTCAATTGCTGTAAATTCTTGACGGAATTCATTCAAAGTTTTTTTAGCAATTTCGCTGCTGCCCGTATAAATTTGAATTTTATAAGAATCATTCACAGTTAGGGAAGCATTTATTTTTCTTTTTTCGTTTAACAGTTGTTCAAATTTCGGATCTTGATTCACCGTAACGTTTTGGTCTTGAGCATTTACGTAATATGTTGAAAGGCCTATAAATAAGCAAGACAAAATAATTTTTTTTTGGGCTGGAATTCTCATAATTCGAATATTTTTATACAAAAATAGTGTTTATAGAATTAAACAGAAGCACTAACATTATTTAGAATGAATATAAATTATATTTAAGACTATTTTAAGGTTTTGAGAATAGTTCTTAAAGTGTATTTTTGTCGAATATTTTAAATAAAGTGATTTTTATCATATTTTAAATTTGAAAAAAATCATATCAATATTGTAGATAATTACTATACTATATGAAAAAGATGGGTAACCATAGTTCGATTTCAAGGAAATTATATGTAAGCTTAGCAGTAATGCTATCCTTATCATTAACTTCTTATGCACAAGAGGCAACAGCGGCACCAGCTCCGTCAGCAATTGTAGCTCCAGCCGCAGCAACAGCAGCTCCTGCTGTTACACAAGGTGGTGATCCTGTCAAGGGAAAGGAAATTTTCAACACAAATTGTGCTGCTTGTCACAAATTAGATGCAAAAGCAACTGGTCCCGCTCTTAGAGGCGTTGGTGCTAAGTACGAAAAAGCTTGGTTGTACAAATGGATTCAAAACAGTGCTGATTTAATTAAATCTGGTGATGCTGCTGCTGTGAAAATTTATGAAGAATTCAACAAAGTGCCAATGACTGGATTTCCGCAATTGTCAGAGGCTGATATTGATAATATCATAGCTTATACAATGGAGGAAAAAGCTGCGGCTCCTGCTCCAGTTGTTGGGGAAAAAGTTCCTGGTACTGATAGTAACGCTGGTGGAATTTCAAATAATATAATTTTAGGTGCTTTGTCATTAATAATGGCAATACTTATAGTAATGCTTGTTTTGGTAAACAATGTGTTAAGAAAAGTTGCTGCCGCAAATGGAATTAATGTTAATCCTAAAGAACCTAGATTGTCTTTATGGAAAGCATTTGCTAAAAATCAATTTTTAGTATTGGTGTCAGCAATATTCCTATTATTGGCAAGTGCATTTTTTGTATATGGATACTTGATGCAAGTTGGTGTTGATCAAGATTACGCTCCAATTCAGCCTATTCATTATTCTCACAGAATTCACGCAGGAAGCAACGGAATTGATTGTAATTACTGTCACTCATCAGCTCGTGTGAGTAAACATTCAGGAATTCCTTCATTGAATGTATGTATGAACTGCCACAAAAATATTGCAGAAGTTTCAGATACGACAGCTACTGCTGAGTATTCTAAAGAATTCTACGACAAAGAAATCGATAAATTATACAAAGCGGTGGGTTGGGATAAAGTCAATCAAAAATATACCGGAAAAACAGAGCCTGTAAAATGGGTTCGAATTCATAACCTACAAAGTTTTGTTTACTTCAACCACTCACAACACGTGACGGTTGCTGGTGTAGAATGTCAAACTTGTCACGGCCCTGTGGAAACTTATGAGATTCAAAAACAATTTGCTCCATTAACAATGAGTTGGTGTATTGATTGCCATAGAAAAACTGAGGTTAAAATGGAAGGCAATGACTATTACAAAAAAATTCACGAGCAACTTTCCAAAAAATACGGTGTAGATAAATTGACCGCTGCACAAATGGGAGGATTAGAATGTGGTAAATGCCATTATTAAAATAATAATAATTAAGAAGCTAATATTTATATAGAATATGTCATCAAACAAAAAATACTGGAAAAGTGTTGAAGAACTAGACGGAAATAGTTCTATTGTTGAGGCGCTTAAAAATAACGAATTTGTTGAAGAAATTCCTACTGATGAATTTTTAGGAAACGGTGGCAATTTGTCATCAACAGCTACAACACGTCGTGATTTTTTAAAGTACGTTGGATTTACCACAGCGGCGGCTACACTTGCAGCTTGTGAAGGTCCTGTTCACATGTCAATACCTTATGTAGTACAACCAGAACAAATCATCCCTGGAATTGCAGATTATTATGCGACTACTGTTTTTGATGGTTTCGATTTTGCTAACCTTTTAGTAAAAACTCGTGAAGGGCGTCCTATCAAAGTAGATAATAATACAATGGCAGGTGCAAAATTTGCCGCCAACGCCAGAATCCATGCATCGGTATTGTCATTATATGACAGTATGCGTTTGAAAGAACCAAAAATTGCCGGTAAAAAAGCAACTTGGGTTGATGTGGATTCAAAATTAAAATCAAGTTTAGCTGATGCTAAGGCAAAAGGAGGACAAGTTGTTCTTTTGACCAACACATTGGCAAGTCCATCAACTGAAAAGTTGATTGCTGAATTTCTTGGGAAAAACCCAAATGCAAAACACGTAATCTATGATGCAGTTTCTGAATCAGAAACTTTAGATGCATTCGAAACGGTTTATGGAGAAAGAGCTTTGGTTGATTATGACTTTTCAAAAGCTTCGGTAATCGTTTCTGTTGGTGCAGATTTCTTAGGAGATTGGCAAGGTGGAAATTATGGTTCAAGTTACGCGAAAGGAAGAATTCCTCAAGGTCCAAAAGGAAATCAAAAAATATCTCGTCATTTCCAATTGGAATCAAATATGACATTGTCTGGTGCTGCGGCTGATAAACGTATCGCTTTGTCAACTGCAAATCAAAAACAAGCATTAGTCCTTATATATAATATGGTTGTTGGGGCTTCGGTTCCAGTAACATTGGATGCAAAACTAAAAGCTGAAGTTTCAAAAATTGCTCAAGAATTGGGTAAATCGGGGAGCAAAGGAGTTTTGGTTTCTGGTATTCAAGATAAAAATGCCCAATTGTTGGTTTTAGCCATCAATCAAAAATTAGCAAGTGAGTCTTTTTCAACTCTTGGAACTAGACAAATCAGAAAAGGTTCAAATCAAGCAGTTGCTCAATTGATTGCAGCTATGAAAGCAGGAAGCGTTCATACTTTGATTATGAGCGGTGTGAATCCAGTTTATTCTTTGCCAAATTCAAAAGATTTTGTCGACGGATTGAAAAAAGTAAGTCTTTCGGTTTCATTCTCTTTAAGAGAAGACGAAACGGCTTCAATAACTACTATTGCTGCTGCAGCACCTCATTATTTAGAGTCTTGGGGAGATGTGAGCATCACAAAAGGAACGTATAGTTTGACTCAACCTACAATTCGTCCTTTATTTGAAACCAAACAATTTCAAGAAGTTTTATTGTCTTTGAACGGTATTCCCGGAACCTATTACAATTATTTAAAAGCAAGTTCAGCATCCATAATTTCAGGTTCAACTTGGAATCAAGTATTACACGATGGTATTTTTGTTGGAGCAATTTCTTCAGCATCTGCTGGTTCAGCTGATTATGCTGCTGCTGCAAATGCTTTGGCTCAATCAAAAGGGGCACAAGGTTTTGAATTGGTTTTATATACTAAAACTGGTTTGGGAGATGGTCAGCAAGCAAACAATCCTTGGTTGCAAGAATTTCCAGATCCAATCACAAGAGTTTCTTGGGATAACTATGTTACTGTTTCGAATGCTGATGCCAAGAAATTGGAATTATCAAATGAAATCGTAGCTAACGGAGGTTTAAACGGAAGTTATGCTACTATCAAAACCGCTGATGGACTTACATTAGAAAATGTTCCTGTAATTGTTCAGCCAGGACAAGCTGTGGGAACTGTTGGTTTGGCTTTTGGTTATGGTAAAAAAGCCGCTTTAAAAGAAGAAATGCAAGTAGGTGTAAACGCTTACTCATTATATAAAGGTTTCAGTAATGTACAATCGGTAACATTGACAAAAGCTGGTGGAGAGCACGAATTTGCTTGTGTTCAAGGTCAAAAAACGTTAATGGGTCGTGGCGATATTATTAAAGAAACTACTTTAAAAATATTCAATACTGAAGATGCTGAATTTTGGAACCCACAACCAATGGTTTCATTGGATCACAAAGAGGTTCAAGCAACAACGGTAGATTTATGGGCATCTTTTGATCGTTCAGTAGGACATCATTTCAATCTTTCGATAGATTTAAATGCTTGTACAGGTTGTGGATCTTGTGTTATTGCTTGCCACGCGGAAAATAATGTTCCTGTTGTTGGAAAATCTGAGGTTAGAAGAAGTCGTGATATGCACTGGTTGCGTATCGATAGATATTATTCTTCTGAAGAAACTTTTGCTGGAGACAACGAAAGAAAAGAAAATATTGCAGGTTTATCAAGTTCGCTTTCTACATTTAACGAAATGGAAAACGCTTCTGATAATCCACAAGTTGCTTTCCAACCTGTAATGTGTCAACACTGTAATCACGCACCTTGTGAAACAGTTTGTCCTGTTGCAGCTACATCTCACAGCCGCCAAGGTCAAAACCACATGGCGTATAACAGATGTGTTGGTACTCGTTACTGTGCTAACAACTGTCCTTATAAAGTACGTCGTTTCAACTGGTTCTTATACAATAAAAACAGCGAATTTGATTTCCATATGAATGATGATTTAGGTCGTATGGTATTGAATCCAGATGTGAGTGTACGTTCTCGTGGGGTTATGGAAAAATGTTCTATGTGTATTCAAAAAACACAAGCTACAATTTTGGCAGCCAAAAACGAAGGAAGAGAAATTGTTGACGGAGAATTCCAAACGGCCTGTTCTAGTGCTTGTACTACTGGAGCAATGATTTTTGGAGATGTTAATGATAAAGAAGGTAAAGTTGCCAAGTTGGTAGAAGACGAAAGAATGTATCACTTGTTAGAGCATGTTGGAACAAAACCAAACGTTTTCTATCACGTAAAAGTTAGAAACACTTAAAAGATAATTTAAAAATCAATTTAAAGGATTATGTCTCATATATACGACGCACCCATTAGAAAACCTTTAATCATAGGTGATAAATCTTATCACGATGTAACAGTAGATGTTGCTGCACCTGTTGAGGGGAAAGCCAACAAGCAATGGTGGATTGTATTTTCAATCGCACTTGCAGCCTTCCTTTGGGGATTGGGCTGTATAGTTTACACTATTTCTGTAGGTATCGGAACTTGGGGATTAAACAAAACAGTAGGTTGGGCTTGGGATATTACTAACTTCGTTTGGTGGGTTGGTATTGGTCACGCAGGAACCTTGATTTCGGCAGTACTTTTATTATTCCGTCAACGATGGAGAATGGCCATTAACCGTTCAGCGGAAGCAATGACGATTTTTTCTGTAATTCAAGCAGGTTTATTTCCAATTATCCACATGGGTCGTCCTTGGATGGCGTTTTGGGTTGTTCCAATTCCGAATCAATTTGGTTCACTTTGGGTAAACTTTAACTCTCCTTTACTTTGGGACGTTTTCGCAATCTCTACTTATCTTTCGGTTTCATTGGTTTTCTGGTGGACAGGATTGTTACCTGATTTTGCAATGCTAAGAGATAGAGCGATTACACCTTTCAACAAAAGAGTATATTCTATTTTGAGTTTTGGATGGAGCGGAAGAGCAAAAGACTGGCAACGTTTTGAAGAAGTATCTTTGGTTCTTGCAGGTTTAGCAACTCCACTTGTACTTTCAGTACACACTATTGTATCTATGGACTTTGCTACTTCGGTAATTCCAGGATGGCATACTACCATTTTCCCTCCATACTTTGTGGCTGGAGCGGTTTTCTCTGGATTTGCAATGGTAAATACTTTGCTTATTATTATGAGAAAAGTATCTAATCTTGAAGCTTATATCACAATTCAACACATCGAATTAATGAATATTGTAATTATGATTACAGGTTCTATAGTTGGTGTTGCTTATATAACTGAACTTTTTGTTGCATGGTATTCAGGTGTTGAATACGAACAATATGCTTTCTTGAATAGAGCTACAGGACCTTACTGGTGGGCGTATTGGTCAATGATGACTTGCAACGTGTTTTCACCACAATTTATGTGGTTTAAAAAATTAAGAACAAGTATTATGTTCTCTTTTATTATCTCAATTGTGGTAAATATTGGAATGTGGTTCGAAAGGTTTGTAATTATCGTAACTTCGTTACACAGAGATTACCTTCCATCATCCTGGACAATGTTCTCACCAACATTTGTTGATATTGGAATTTTCATTGGAACAATAGGTTTCTTCTTTGTATTATTTTTATTGTATGCTAGAACTTTCCCTGTAATTGCTCAGGCAGAAGTAAAAACAATTTTGAAAGGAACTGGAGATAATTTTATAAAAGCGAGAGCAGCAAATAAAGATTCACACCATGAGTAATAAAGTAATACACGCCATTTATAATGACGATGATATATTGATGGATGCCGTAAAAAAAACACGTGCAGCTCACCATCATATCGAAGAAGTTTTTACACCATTTCCGGTTCACGGATTGGATAAAGCAATGGGATTAGCACCAACAAGATTAGCTATTTGTGCTTTTATTTATGGTTGCATTGGAATATCTTTTGGAACTTGGATGATGAATTATATCATGATTCAAGACTGGCCACAAGACATTGGTGGTAAACCTAGTTTCAGTTACATTGAAAATATGCCGGCTTTCGTGCCAATTATGTTTGAAGAAACAGTATTTTTCGCAGCACACTTAATGGTTATTACTTTTTACATGAGAAGTAGATTATGGCCATTCAAAGAAGCCGAAAATCCAGATGTTCGTACTACCGATGACCATTTCTTAATGGAAGTTGCAGTAAACGATAACGAAAAAGAATTGGTTTCTTTTTTCGAGAATACAGGAGCAGTAGAAGTTAAAGTAATAGATAAGCATTAATTGTGGATATGAAAAGCATATATAAAATAACACTTTTAGTAGGTATTACTATTTTGGTTTCGTCTTGTAAAGATGATTTAAAACCAAATTATCAATACATGCCAAATATGTATGAGCCGGTAAGTTACAATACTTATTCTCAAGCAGATGTTTTTAAGGGTGGTAAAGAAGGACAACTTCCTGTTGAAGGAACAATAAACAGAGGTTTTGAAGTGTATGAATATCCAGATACTCCAGAAGCTTTGATTGCTGTTAAAGCAGCAAATATAAAATCTCCGCTAGGAACATTGTCTGAAAAAGATATGGAAAAGGCAAAAGCTTTATATGAAATTTATTGCGCTATTTGTCACGGTAATGCTGGTGATGGAAAAGGGAAACTCGTTACTCAAGGTAAATTCTTAGGGGTTCCTAATTATAAAGATAGAGTAATAAACGAAGGCAGTATTTTTCATGTTGGAACGTATGGTCTTAATTTAATGGGTTCACACGCCAATCAATTGAGCAAAAAAGAACGTTGGATGGTTGCAGCGTATGTGATGGAGCTAAAAAGTAAATTATAAAACAAACTCATCGTAAAAGATATGTACACATTTTCAAGTAAATTAAAAACATTTTCTCTCATACTAATGGTTGCAGGACTTTTAGGAATTGGATATGGTTTTTATTCTGCACCTAAAGATATTCAAGCAGTAGAAGCAATTCTTGCTGCTGACGCTCACGGAAGTCATGAAGTTTCAAATTCAACCGAAGAACACGCAGTAGCTGGAGCGCACAAAGCAGAAGCAGGTGAGCATAAAGTATCAGCTGCCGATACTGAACACAAAGAGCATTTGGAGCATGTTTTGCATCAATTGCAAAATAAACCTTGGGCAGCCTTGTATGTTGCCTGTATTTTCTTTTTGCTAGTTACCCTTGGTGTTTTGGCTTTTTATGCCATTCAACAAGTGGCTCAAGCAGGTTGGTCACCAGTATTATTTAGAGTAATGCAAGGAATTACCGCTTATTTACCTGTTGGTTCTGTAATTTTCTTCGTGATTTTAGTTCTTTGCGGATTGCATTTCAATCATTTGTTTGTTTGGTTGGATCCTGAAGTAGTTGCTCATGACAAATTGATTGCTAACAAATCAGGATATTTGAACTTCCCATTTTGGATAATCAGAGCTGCTATTTTCTTGATTGGTTGGAATCTTTACAGATATTATTCTAGAAAAAATTGTTTGGCACAAGATGAAGCAACTGATGATAGTTTCTACAAAAAGAACTTTAAAATGTCAGCTGGATTTTTAGTATTCTTCATTGTTACTGAATCGATTATGTCTTGGGACTGGATTATGTCAGTTGATCCACACTGGTTTAGTACTTTGTTTGGCTGGTATGTTTTCGCAAGTTTTATTGTAAGCGCAGTAACAACAATATGTTTGGTTTCCTTGTATTTAAAATCAAAAGGATATTTAGAACACGTAAACACAAGTCACATTCACGATTTAGCGAAATTTATGTTTGGTTTTAGTGTGTTTTGGACTTACTTGTGGTTTTCACAATTTATGCTAATTTGGTATGCCAATATTCCTGAGGAAGTAACTTACTTTGTGACTAGAATAGAATTGTATAATCTTCCGTTCTTTGGAGCTGTAGTTATGAATTTTGTTTTTCCTTTATTAATATTAATTAATACTGATTTTAAAAGAATTTCTTGGATACTTGTAATGGCTGGAACGGTTATATTGTTGGGACATTATATAGATTTCTTCAATATGATTATGCCGGGAACTGTAGGTGACCAATGGTTTATTGGGGTTTCAGAAATTGCTTCTGTACTTTTCTTCTTTGGATTATTTATTTATGTTGTTTTCTCAGCATTAACAAAAGCTCCATTATTACCAAAGAGAAATCCATTTATTGAAGAAAGTAAACATTTTCATTACTAGAATCAAATAGTTTATAATTTAGAGGCTGTTTCATTTTTCTTGAATCAGCCTTTTTTAATATTCAGCCTTTTTTTAACGGTATATTATTTATTAGGATATTCAATTTCTTGCAAATTTTCAGGTCTATTTTTCATTAATGTAAAAGCCTTAATTTTCTTGGTTACATTATTTTAAGTTACTCTATATTAACTGTGTAGTCAAAAATGATGTAAGTGCATTTTGACATACTTCTAGTTCTGTTTTTTTTAGCGTCTTGATTACAAATTTATTTTTCACCAATAAATTCATTTTGTTTTGCTAGTGTGTTTAATTTTGTTATTTTTGGCCAAAATATGACATTTGTCATTTTTTAAATGTTGTTTTTTTATTATTATTTTCGGGTGTTAATTATTAAAAAGTAATTTATATATGGAGATTTTGTTGGTAATTTTAGTTTTAGTTCTGTTATCTATTGCATTATGGCAGTTGACTAAGATATTCGATTTGACTCAGGTGGGTGATAAAGATGATTCTCAGGTAGCTAATGATGGTGATAATAACACCCAAGGCTATTTGATGTTTGGCTTCTTAGCATTTATCTATATTTTTACAATCTACGGATTGATAAAATGGGGTCCATTAGTGCTACATACTCCTGCATCGAAACACGGTGAAACTGTTGATAATTTGATGAATATCACATGGGTCCTTATCTTTATCGTGCAAGCAGTTACTCAGGTATTGGTACATTATTTTTCTTTTAAATACAGAGGGAATAAAGAAAATAAAGCCTTGTTTTTTGCAGATAGTAATAAATTAGAGGTGATTTGGAGTGGTATTCCTGCTATTGTTTTGGCTGTTTTAATTGGGTATGGTTTGTATGCTTGGGTAGATATTATGTTTGTTGATGAAAATGAAGAAACTATTGAAATCGAATTGTATGCTCAGCAATTTAATTGGACTGCTAGATATTCAGGCCCAGATAATGTTCTCGGAAAAGCAAATGTAAGATTGATAGACGGTGTAAATACTTTAGGAGTAGATTTATCGGATCCAAATGCTCAGGACGATATTATAGTTAAAGAACTTCATATTCCAAAAGGTAAAAAAGTACATTTCAAGATTCGTTCCCAAGATGTTTTACACTCCGCCTATTTTCCACATTTTAGAGCGCAAATGAACTGTGTTCCCGGAATGGTAACAGAATTTGCTTTCGAGCCAGTTTACACCTCTGAAGAATATAGAGCAATGCCTTTTATGGTTGAAAAAGTAAAAAATATTAATGCTTTGCGTGAAGCTAAAAGTAAAGAACTTGTGGCTAAAGGTCAAGCTGCTCTTGATCCATACACTTTTGATTTTCTATTGCTTTGTAATAAAATTTGTGGCGCTTCTCATTACAATATGCAAATGAAAGTGATTGTAGATACGCCAGAAGATTTTAAAAAGTGGTTGAGTGATAAACCCACTTTAGTTCAGGAAGTAAAAACTGCCAATGCGCCCAAGCCTCTTGATGGAGGAACAGGTGTGGATTCAACAACAGCAAAAGACACTGCGGCTATTGCTAAAATGGCAATGAAATAATTAATCAAGAAAAAATTTAAAGTAAACAGATATGTCAGCAGAAGTTCACGAACATACACACGAACACGAACACCATCACAAAGATACTTTTATTACTAAATATATTTTTAGTATAGATCATAAAATGATCGCTAAACAATACCTTATTACTGGGATTGTTATGGGAGTTGTTGGTGTATTGATGTCAATGCTTTTCAGAATGCAATTAGCTTGGCCAGAAGAATCATTCAAAATATTCAATGTATTATTAGGAGATAAATTTGCTCCAAACGGAGTAATGGCTAATGATATTTATTTGGCCTTGGTTACTATTCACGGAACAATAATGGTTTTCTTTGTTTTAACCGCTGGATTGAGTGGAACTTTCAGTAACTTGTTGATTCCACTTCAAATTGGAGCTCGTGATATGGCCTCTGGATTTTTGAATATGATTTCCTATTGGTTATTCTTTTTGTCTAGTGTAATTATGTTAAGCTCTCTATTTGTTGAAGCTGGACCAGCATCAGCAGGTTGGACAATTTATCCTCCTTTGAGTGCCTTACCTCAAGCTATTCCTGGTTCTGGAACAGGTATGACACTTTGGTTAGTATCTATGGCAATATTTATCGCAGCTTCATTAATGGGGTCGTTAAATTATATTGTAACCGTAATCAATCTAAGAACAAAAGGAATGTCGATGACAAGATTGCCACTTACAATTTGGGCTTTCTTTGTAACGGCAATTATTGGAGTAATTTCGTTTCCGGTTTTATTGTCTGCTGCTTTATTGTTGATTTTTGATAGAAGTTTTGGAACGTCATTCTTCTTATCAGACATTTATATAGCTGGTGAAGTATTGCATTATCAAGGTGGATCCCCAGTATTGTTTGAACATTTATTCTGGTTTTTAGGACATCCTGAGGTTTATATTATTATTTTGCCTGCATTGGGTATCACTTCAGAAATTATTGCAACTAATTCTCGTAAACCAATTTTCGGTTATAGAGCGATGATCATGTCTATTTTGGCAATCGCATTTTTATCGACAATAGTTTGGGGACATCATATGTTTATATCGGGTATGAATCCATTTTTAGGATCTGTATTTACCTTTACCACTTTATTGATAGCTATTCCTTCGGCAGTAAAAGCGTTTAATTACATAACGACACTTTGGAAAGGAAACTTGCAATTGAATCCTGCAATGTTATTCTCCATTGGATTGGTTTCAACATTTATTACAGGTGGTTTGACAGGAATTATTCTTGGAGACAGTACTTTGGATATAAATGTACACGACACTTATTTTGTTGTGGCACACTTCCACTTGGTTATGGGTATATCGGCTCTTTACGGAATGTTCGCAGGTATTTATCATTGGTATCCAAAAATGTTCGGAAGAATGTTGAACAAGAACTTGGGTTATATTCACTTTTGGGTAACCGCTGTTTGTGCTTATGGTGTGTTTTTTCCAATGCACTTCATTGGATTAGCCGGTTTGCCAAGACGTTATTACACCAACACCAACTTTCCATTGTTTGACGATTTGCAAAATGTAAATGTTCTTATTACGACATTTGCTTTAATAGGTGGAGTGTTTCAATTGGTTTTCTTGTATAACTTCTTCAGTAGCATTTTTTATGGTAAAAAAGCGGTTCAAAATCCTTGGAAATCCAATACTTTAGAGTGGACTGCCCCGGTAGAACATATTCACGGAAACTGGCCTGGTGAAATCCCAGAAGTTCACCGTTGGCCTTATGATTATAGTAATCCGGCTCACGATGTGGATTTTGTACCTCAAAATGTTCCAATGAAAGAAGGAGAAGAAGTTCTTCATCATTAATATTTTTTTATTTTTATACTTAAATGCCTTTCTTTTTGAAAGGCATTTTTAGTTATGCTCTATTTGAGTCATGTTACTATTCCTTTATCTAGAGAAATTTGGTGTTTTCTGATTTTATTCCTTTACGTGCAATAGAGCTTTTCTCCACACTTTTTTGCATTTTACAATGATATAACTATTTACTTTTTCTTATTCAAAAAACATAAGAGCCTTTAATTGAGATTGTTTTGAATGAGATTCTTCTAAATATGACTTATATCATATAATAGTTTCTTTTTGTATCGTAAATTAGTGTAATTTTTATTGTGCCCCCCCCCCAAAAAAAAAAATTTTTTAACTTTATAACCTACAGCTATGCAAGTTTTTACTACCAATTTTAAAAATTCCTCATTGGTGTTTTTATGCTCTATTTTTCTAATAACTTATTCTAATAATGCCCAAGTGGGAATAGGCACCACAGACCCTAAATCTACTTTTGAAGTTAATGGAACTTTCGGTCAAAAAGTAAGTACTATAACTACTACGACAACATTAGATGAAACTCATGGTAGTGTTATTATTTGTAATAATGGTTCAACTGCCATTTCAGTTATTTTGCCTGCAGCTTCCTCTTGTACGGGTCGTGTTTACATCATTAAACGAAATGCTACAAGTACAGCCAATGTAACTATTGCAGGAACAATTGACGGTGTGACAAATTTAATTTTAGCTAGGGCCAGTGAATCCGTGACACTTTTTAGCAACGCTACGGAATGGAAAGCAGCAAGTGCTAATAATTCATCCTCCTCATCTGACTGGAATCTTATCGGAAACGCTGGAACAACTCCAGGTACCAATTTTGTTGGAACCACGGATGCAAAAGATTTGGTTTTGAAAACAAATAATACTTCTAGAGTTACCGTTTCAAGTGATGGAATTACTAAAATTGGAGATGTTATTAATGGTCATAATACTAAATTTGAAGCAGATGGAACAATTGTACTAGAAGGTAATGCAACTGTTTGGGATGATTTCTTAGTTAATCCAGATGCAACAAGTAGAGGAGGAAGTAAAACTCCAGTTTGGGGAGGAACTGGAGGAACTGCATTTAAAAATAATTCTGGAAGTTAAGGAGTTTTTTTATGGATGTTTTCTGCTTCACAAGAACAAGAAGTTTATTTTACTGTTCAGCTACCACATAAGTATAAAGTTGGCACCGACCTGTATCCACACGTTCACTGGACTACAGCAACGGGAACACCTACACGTACCAACGTTGTATGGGGACTTGAATATACTGTTATGAAAATTGGCAGTGCTTTTCCAAACACAATATTAGCAACGGGTAATTCTATAATTGGAGGTATTCCTACGATATCGGGATCTGGGCAACATTTAATTACCTCATTAGGAACAATTAGTGGAACAGGTATAGAAATTAGTACAATAATTGTATGTAGGCTTTATAGAGCAACTGGTGACAGCAACGATACTTTTGGAAATGAAGTGGGTTTGTTGAGTATGGATTTTCATTATCAAATAGATACTGAAGGAAGTCGTTCTGAATATGTAAAATAAAATTAATATTCATTTTAAAATTTCAAATGCCTTTCCTTTCGAAAGGCATTTTTATTTGCTTATAACTTTGTTATATTTGTAAAATGAATGAAAATTTAGATCCTACAAAAGACGGTTATAATCCAGAAGAAATCGATCTTGAAAAAAAGTTAAGGCCACTTTCTTTTGATGATTTTGCCGGACAGGAACAAATACTCGAAAACTTGAAAGTTTTTGTTCAGGCGGCGAACCAAAGAAACGAAGCCCTAGACCACACCCTTTTTCACGGACCTCCGGGATTAGGAAAGACTACTTTGGCAAACATATTGGCCAACGAACTTCAAGTTGGGATTAAAATTACTTCGGGACCTGTTTTAGACAAACCAGGTGATTTAGCAGGTTTGTTGACCAATCTCGAAGAAAGAGATGTTTTGTTTATTGATGAAATTCATCGTTTGAGTCCGATTGTCGAAGAATATTTGTATTCGGCAATGGAAGATTTCAAAATTGATATTATGATTGAATCTGGTCCTAATGCCAGAACAGTTCAAATCAATTTGAATCCATTTACTTTAATTGGAGCCACTACGCGTTCTGGTTTGTTGACCGCGCCAATGCGAGCTCGTTTCGGGATTTCATCACGTTTGCAATATTACACCACGGAACTTTTAACGACAATTGTCGAAAGAAGTGCAACAATCCTCAAAAGGCCCATTTCTATGGAAGCCGCCATCGAAATTGCAGGTAGAAGTAGAGGAACACCGCGTATTGCTAATGCATTATTGCGTCGCGTGCGTGATTTTGCTCAAATTAAAGGCAACGGAACTATCGACATTGAAATTGCTCGCTATGCTTTAAAAGCCTTGAATGTTGATGCTCACGGTTTGGACGAAATGGACAATAAAATTCTAAACACAATCATTGATAAATTCAAAGGTGGTCCAGTAGGTTTGTCCACTTTGGCGACAGCCGTATCTGAAAGCAGCGAAACCATCGAGGAAGTCTATGAGCCGTTCCTAATTCAGGAAGGTTTCATTATGCGAACGCCACGAGGAAGAGAAGTAACCGAGAAGGCTTATAAGCATTTAGGGAAAATTAAATTGAATACTCAAGGCGGGCTTTTTTAATCTTTCATTTGATAAATAAAGAAAAATATTCCCAATTCATAAAATCCGAAGCCAAACGCCTCGGGTTTTTGTCTTGTGGTATATCCAAAGCAGGATTTTTGGAAGAAGAAGCACCACGGTTGGAATATTGGCTAAACAATCAGATGAATGGTCAAATGTACTATATGGAAAACAATTTTGACAAAAGATTGAATCCGACGTTGTTGGTCGATGATGCCAAAAGCGTGGTTTCCCTTTTATTAAATTATTATCCTTCTGAATTTCAAAATCAAGATTCCTATAAAATTTCAAAATACGCTTACGGACAAGATTACCATTTTGTCATCAAGGAAAAACTGAAGGAATTACTAAATTCAATTCAAGATACTATTGGGGAAGTTTCGGGACGTGCTTTTGTCGATTCTGCACCAGTATTGGATAAAGCTTGGGCTGCCAAAAGCGGTTTGGGTTGGATTGGTAAAAACAGTAATCTATTAACACAAAAAGTAGGTTCTTTTTATTTTATTGCTGAATTGATTATCGACTTAGATCTAGAATACGACCACGCTACAACCGACCATTGCGGTTCGTGCACCGCTTGTATTGATGCGTGTCCAACCGATGCCATTATTGCTCCTTATGTAGTTGACGGCAGCAAATGCATTTCCTATTTTACCATCGAGCTCAAGGAAAACATTCCGCCAGAAATGAAAGGTAAATTCAATGATTGGGCTTTTGGTTGTGATGTTTGCCAAGATGTTTGTCCTTGGAACCGGTTTTCGAAACCACATAAGGAACCTCTTTTCAATCCTAACCCAGAAGTGTTATCAATGTCCAAAAAAGATTGGACAGAACTGACTGAAGAAACTTTTAATACTGTTTTTAAAAATTCTCCATTAAAGAGAACTAAATATTCTGGTATAATCAGAAATTTAGATTTTTTGAAAGAGTAGCTAAAATTATTTTTATATCAATTTACTCCCACTTTCTAAATGAATAACGGACTTAATTTTCATTAATAATAGTTTTAATTAAATATTCAAGCAGGATGTTGGTAAATTAGATTTTTTTCCTAATTTTATATTCAAATTAAATTATTCTATTATGACAGTAAATCAAATATTAGCAGTAAAAGGAAAAGAAGTGTATTCAGTACTGCCTTCAATAACAGTATACGAAGCTTTAGTTAGTATGAGCGAAAAAAATATTGGAGCTATTTTAGTAGTAGAAGACAATGTTTTGAAAGGAATCTTGTCCGAAAGAGATTATGCCCGAAAAATTGCTTTGAAAGATAAATCCTCAAAAGAAACATTGGTAGAAGAAATCATGGCAAGCAATGTTATAACCGTAAAACCTAAAGATGACTTGGATTATTGTATGGAATTAATGTACACCAAAAAAATCAGGCACTTACCTGTTTTAGAAAATGAAACCATTATCGGAATTATTTCTATTGGAGATGTTGTGAAATCCATAATAGATTTACAAAAAGAAACGATAAATTATTTAGATTCCTATATTAGTGGAAAATCATAGATTATTATCAACGAATAATAGAAATAGCTGCAAATTCTGCAGCTATTTTTTTTATAACATAAGTATCCATTTTTGTAAAAAAATGAAGCTTAAAAATACCTACTTTTTGATGCAAATCTGCTATCTTTGGGTGTCAGAATTAAAATTAATATAATGGATAAGAATAGCAAACGATTAGAAGCATTATTATATCATGCAAAACCAACACCTGGAAAAATTCAGGTTGTACCAACAAAAAAACATGCAACACAAAGAGATCTTTCTTTAGCCTACTCACCCGGAGTTGCAGAACCTTGTTTAGAAATAGCCAAAGACATTAACAACGTATACAAATATACTTCAAAAGGCAATCTTGTTGCCGTAATATCAAATGGAACCGCAGTTTTAGGACTCGGAGACATTGGACCCGAAGCTTCAAAACCAGTAATGGAAGGAAAAGGATTATTATTCAAAATCTTTGCAGGTATTGATGTATTCGATATTGAAGTTGGAACAAAAGATATAGAAGAATTTATCCAAACCGTAAAAAACATTGCACCAACATTCGGGGGAATCAATCTTGAAGATATAAAAGCCCCAGAATCTTTCGAAATAGAAAGAAGATTGGTCGAAGAATTAAATATTCCTGTGATGCACGACGATCAGCA
>DAORUG010000003.1:0-51027 GCA_035433125.1 Flavobacterium sp. | reverse complement strand
TTTTGCAACCAAAGCAGCTGACGAATTGAAAAAAATTCCAGGATCATCAGAGGTTAAACTAACTTCCGAAGCAGGTAATCCAGAGATTAAAGTGGTGGTAAACCGCGATAAAATGGCCGCTTTAGGATTGACGCTACAAACCGTAGGGATGACCATGCAAACGGCTTTCAGTGGAAATACCGATGGTAAATTCCGTGCAGGAGAATACGAGTACGACATCAACATTCGTTTTAATGAATATGACCGTTCGAATGCAAAAGATGTAAACGATTTAATTTTCCTAAATAGTACTGGACAACAAATCAAGTTGTCTCAATTTGCCGATGTTATCGAAAGTTCTGGCCCAAGCATGTTGGAACGTAGAGACAAAAGCACTGCCGTATCGATAGAAGCACAAACGGTGGGTCGCCCTTCAGGAACAGTAGCTACCGAATGGGAAACTGTATTCTCTAAAATGGAAAGACCAACAGGTGTAAATTATGTTTGGGGTGGTGATATGGAAAACCAAACCGAAGGTTTTGGTACATTGGGAATTGCATTATTGGCAGCAATTATCTTGGTTTACCTTGTAATGGTAGCTTTATATGATGACTTTGTGACTCCATTTGTAGTATTGTTTTCTATTCCGTTATCGTTCATTGGAGCCTTGCTAGCCTTGGCATTGACGAACAACTCGTTGAATATTTTTACCATTTTGGGTATCATTATGTTAATTGGTTTGGTCTGTAAGAATGCGATTTTGCTGGTTGACTTTGCCAACCACCGAAAAGATGCAGGAGAAAGCACATTCGATGCGCTTGTTCAAGCAAATCACGCTCGTCTCCGTCCTATTTTGATGACTACAATTGCGATGGTAATTGGTATGATTCCTATTGCTTTGGCCAAAGGAGCCGCTGCCGAAATGAACAACGGATTGGCTTGGGTAGTTATCGGAGGTTTGATGTCTTCGCTTTTCCTAACCTTGATTGTTGTGCCTGTAGTGTATGCGATCTTTGACAGTGTTAGAGTGCGTTTAGGCAAAGACCAAAAAGTAGATTATGCCGAATTAATGACCGCCGAATACAAACACCGAAAATTAGTGGACGGTTTCAACCCAAAACACAAGCTTTAATAAAATTTGAATTAACGCTTTAAAAAAGCAGATTTTCAAAAATTGCAAACAAACCACCCGAGATTTATTTTGGGTGGTTTTTTGTTTTTTGTAGGAATGGATTGAGTATATTTGAGGGAAATATAAAGCGAAGCAAAACTTTTTCAATCTAACCTTTTTGGATGTATATCGAAAGTTTGTTTCGTATATAAACGAGTTTTGTGCGTCAGCTTACAGAACGATACCTAAAACAAAATAAAAGTGGCAGAATTAATAATTGATACAAATTTCAAAACTTATACAGACGCTAATGGAGGCGACCCAGACAGTACAAGTCCAACTTTAAAAAACTATCATAAAATACTGTGGAATAAAACACTTCCAAACGGAACAAAATTTGAATTGACAGATAAAAAAAGTGGAACTTATTTATACCATAATTCAGAACTTGGAGAATTTTTATTAGGAAGCGATGCAATTACGCACTCTTATAGAAATCAGAAAAGGAAGCAATGGCTTATTCAACAAATTACCGAAGAAGTTAATGAACTTTTTGAAATAGGTAGTACAATTGGAGCATATACAATATTCCCAAAAAACCAAATTGACAACAAATTTACTATAAATCAAGCAAGAGGCGTAATTACGCTTATTGACGACAGATTTGATTTGACTCTTGAATGTATTCGTCTTTTTTACCTTGGACAAACAAGTCCTTTGTATGACACATTTGAGAGATATAGAAGCTTCTTCAAATTGTTTGACAACTTTTTAGACTATGTAAAGTTTTTTCTTCTTGACGATTTAATTGACGACAAACAAGAAGTTAAGTTCTATTTGCCTTTTAACAACTTCAAGACAAAACCAATTTTTAAAGACGTTGACGACTACCTAATTTACAAGAAAAAAGTAACCGAATTTATACATTCACGAAACGACAGAATAAACAAATACGCAGAACAACTAAATAAATAAAAAGCCGAACGCACAACACCCCCTTCCTCGAAGTATTTCATAAACCCTAGATGCTGTGCTAAGTCCCAGAGCTGTTTGGAACCAAAATTGATATTAATGAAAACTGAAACAAAAGCGTTGTTATTTATTCTAATATGCACTGTAGGAGGAATACTTTTATTTTATCAAGGTATGAAAGAAAGTTCTCAAACATTAATCATTTGTGGCGCAATTTTACTTGGTTCTAGTATTGCCGGCTGGGTTAAATTGTATAATCCAAACTGATGAAAAAAGTTATTAATTCTAATCTATAAAATAATGTTTTGCGGAAACCCGATAGCTCGGATTTACAATATAATTGAAATAAAACATTAAAACGAATCTAAAAGAATAACTAATTATGAAAAAAAACAATAATGAAGTAAACCGTCGGGAGTTTTTGAAAGTAACAACAAAGTTTACTGCCGCAACAATCTTTATTGGTTTAGGAAGTTCAGAACTTTTTGGTGCCAACGCTGAAAACCAAAAGAAAATTTCAATTCCAAACGTGACGCTCAACAATGGCGTGCTAATGCCAATACTAGGATTTGGTACAAATACCCTCGCTGATGCAGTAGCAGTCCGAAGTGTTTCCGAAGCTATTTCTGTAGGCTATCGGCTGATTGACACCGCTCATATTTACGGAAACGAAGCAGCTGTAGGAGAAGGAATCAAGCAAAGTGGTATTGATAGAAAAGAACTGTTTTTAACATCAAAACTTTGGGTGGACTTCGCGGGCTATGAAAACACTAAAAAAGCATTTGAAACTTCTATAAAAAAATTAGGGGTAGATTATCTTGATCTTTATCTTATTCACAGACCTAGAGGAGATGTAAAAGGGTCTTGGCAGGCAATGGAAGAGCTTGTTGCAGCAGGTAAAATTAGAGCTATTGGAGTGAGCAATTTTGAACCTGAACAACTGAAGGAGCTACTGTCATATGCTAAAATTGCACCCGCAATCAATCAAATCGAAACCAATGTTTTCCTTCAGGAAAGTGTATTATATCCTTTCTTAAAGGGTTCTGCAACGCAAATGGAAGCCTGGTCTCCTCTGGCAGCAGGTCGAAGCGGAATTTTTAGCAATCCAACACTCGCTGCAATCGGCACAAAGTATCAAAAGAGCATTGCTCAGGTTTGCTTAAGATGGCACTTCCAAAGAGGAGTAGTTGCTATCCCAAGGTCTTCCCAAAAAGCACACATGATTGAAAATCTAAATATTTTCGATTTTGAACTTGCAGCGTCTGATATGCAAACCATAGCATCTATGGATATCAATACGACTCAATTTCCGGAGTGGAAATGAGATAAATAAATTCTTGTTTTAGTGTTTTTAAGTTGCAGATGAATTTAAATAAATACCAATCCGATGTCTATTTGAAAAAACATCACTAAAACAAAAACACCCTAATTTTGGAATCAAGCTAAGCTTGAACAGTATTAAAATCAAAATCGGCTGTTGCAAAAACTTGCGACAGCCGATTTTTTTATAGACGCTATAAGTATTGATTTAATACACAGAAAGAGCTATTTATTTTCTAAATTAGTACTCGGGTTTCTGCTAACATGAACGTCTTTCTATGTAGTAAATTTAAAAAATTAATTTTTACAAAAAAAATATTTAACAAAGAATTTGATTGTTTCGACCAAAAACAATACAACAATTATTTTTTGCCAATATTTGTCTTACAACTAATTCAATAGGGAGTCCAAAACCTTTTGCAAGTCTGGAGACGAAGGTCTCGCCGCATCTGCTTTTACAATATTCCCATTTGGATCTACTAAAATAAATCTTGGTATTCCGGCTATCTTATAATCTAGAATAAACTTAGAATTCCAATCGTTGTCCGCAAAAAGTTGAACGCCTCCTAATTCTTTCTCTTTAATCATGGTTTTCCATTTCTCATGATCCTTCAATTTGTCGATTGAAATGCTAACAAATTCAATGTTTTTGCCGTGATATTTTTCTTCCACTTTTTTCAATGCAGGAATTTCGGCACGACAAGGTCCACACCAAGTTGCCCACACATCAATATAAACATACTTCCCTTTAAAATCTTCGAGTTTTGTTTTACCGCCAGCATAATTTTCATACTCAAATGAAGGAGATGGAGAACCGTTTAATTTATTAGATTCTAAAACTTGACTATGGTACTTAATCAACCCTGCTAAAGACCTTTCATTGTCTTTTTTTTGCAATGTAATAAAATTAGGGCTCAATTTTTTTGAATCCATTTTCAAAATATCAGAATTTTTTTTCTCGGCAACCCGTTTGTCAAAATCCTCTTTATTCGCTGCCAAAAGCGAATCATAATCATACTTCGATTCCGAAATGGCATTTTGGGCTAAATAGTTATTCTCATCTGCTCCTACTCCTGAATATACAATTGATTCATCAAAGTTTTTTGCGTCCATTTTGAGTTTCAAATTATAGCCGTTTTTTAAAAACAACTTTGTGTACTCTACCCCATCAAACAACATATACATTCCTTCTTCAACAGCAAACGAATCTTTAAAAAGTCCTTTTTTATTTACCTCCATTTTTTTCACAAGTTTACCATCATTTCTGTTAAGAATTTTAAGGGTATCTCCATTTCTATTTGCTATTTCAGCTTGAAAAGTCATATCACTTTTGGTTTGAGCATTCAAGCTCAATACACCAATTGACACCATTGCTGTCAAAAATAATTTTCTCATAATTCAGGAATTAAAATTTTAGTTGTCCAAAACTAGCTTAATATTTTAAACCCCAATTAAAGATTAACAATAATTTACATTATTTTTTTCAAGGAAGTTTCATTGATTTAGAGATTAAGTTGATTTTTGTTTTTACTTTTGCAGTCTAAAAATAATTTTCTAATGTATAGAAGTCATAATTGTGGCGAGCTGAACGCCTCTCATATCAATACCGAAGTTACACTTGCAGGCTGGGTTCAAAAATCTCGCGATAAAGGTTTTATGAATTGGGTCGATTTGCGTGACCGTTACGGAGTTACCCAACTTATTTTCGACGAAAGTCGCTCTCAAAAAGAAGTTTTTGAATTGGCAAAAACCTTGGGACGTGAGTTTGTAATTCAAGCCAAAGGAACCGTTATCGAACGTGAAGCCAAAAATACCAATATGTCCACCGGAGATATTGAAATCCTGGTTACCGAACTAAAAATATTAAATTCATCGATAACACCGCCTTTTACAATCGAAGACGAAACCGATGGTGGCGAAGATATTCGAATGAAATACCGTTACCTCGATATTCGTCGTAATCCTGTAAAAAACAATTTGCTTTTTCGTCACAAAGTAGCGATGGAAGTGCGTAAATACCTTTCGGACTTGGATTTTTGCGAGGTGGAAACTCCTTATTTAATCAAATCGACTCCAGAAGGCGCCAGAGATTTTGTAGTTCCTTCGAGAATGAATGAAGGACAATTTTATGCTTTGCCGCAATCGCCACAAACTTTCAAACAATTATTGATGGTGGGCGGAATGGATAAATATTTCCAAATCGTGAAATGTTTCCGTGACGAAGATTTACGTGCCGACCGTCAGCCAGAATTTACACAAATCGATTGCGAAATGGCTTTCGTGGAACAAGAAGACATTTTGAATGTTTTCGAAGGATTGACCCGTCATTTATTGAAAGAAATCAAAGGAATCGAAGTAGAAAAATTCCCAAGAATTACCTACGATTATGCAATGAAAACGTATGGAAATGACAAGCCGGATATTCGTTTCGGAATGGAATTTGGTGAGTTGAATGAATTTGCACAACACAAAGAATTCTCCGTTTTTAATTCGGCTGAATTGATTGTGGGAATTGCAGCACCGGGAACAGGAAACTATACTCGTAAAGAAATCGACGGTTTAATTGATTGGATCAAGCGTCCACAAATTGGTGCCAGCGGAATGGTTTATGTAAAATGCAACGAAGACGGCACTTACAAATCATCGGTAGATAAATTCTATGATCAAGAAGATTTAGGAAATTGGGCAAAAACAACTGGAGCTAAAGCTGGCGATATGATTTTTGTGCTTTCCGGTCCAGCCGACAAAACCAGAACACAACTTTCGGCTTTGAGAATGGAATTAGCCAATCGTTTGGGGTTGAGAAAACCAACCGAATTTGCACCACTTTGGGTAGTTGATTTCCCATTATTAGAATTTGAAGAAGAAACCGGTCGTTACCATGCGATGCACCACCCATTTACTTCTCCAAAACCTGAAGATATGCACTTATTGGAAACCAACCCGAAAGCGGTTCGTGCCAATGCTTATGATATGGTATTGAATGGAAACGAAATTGGCGGTGGTTCGATTCGTATTCACGATAAAACCACACAACAATTAATGTTTAAATATTTGGGATTCACACCTGAGCAAGCCGAAGATCAATTTGGTTTCTTAATGAATGCTTTTCAATATGGCGCGCCACCACACGGAGGTTTGGCTTTTGGATTGGACAGATTGGTTTCCATCCTTGGCGGACAAGAAACTATTCGTGATTTTATTGCTTTTCCAAAGAATAATTCCGGTAGAGATGTAATGATTGATGCTCCATCAGTAATCGATCAATTACAATTGAACGAATTGCACATTAAACTTGATTTATAGCCGTTCGTCGATAAAATTTGTTAGAAATCGTTGAATATCAAATATTTTAATAAAATCTTTACAATATTATATTTTCGTATTAGATTAAATATTACATTTGCGACATTATAAATTATTATTACTATTACAATGCGTACAGGTACAGTTAAATTTTTCAATGAATCTAAAGGTTACGGATTCATTACAGACGAAGAAACAGGAAAAGACATTTTTGTTCATGCATCAGGAATCAACGCGGAAGAACTTCGTGAAGGTGACAGAGTAAGCTATGAAGAAGAAGAAGGAAGAAAAGGAAAAGTTGCTGCGAAAGTAGCAGTAATCTAAGCATAAAAATTCATTTTTATTGCCTACGAATGTTTAGAGCGTTCCGATTTATCGGGACGCTTTTTTGTTTTAAGACGAACAGAATTCCTTTAAACCTAAATAAACAAACTATAATTATACGTTAATTATGGTTTCTCTATAACTAAATTTTGTTTTTTAACTTGTGATTTAAAGACACGAAACCTATCTTTGTGGCTTATTTAGACTAAACTAATTTTATTTATGCAATCAAGTCAATTAGATTACTTACCAATACTAATGCAAATGCTATTAGCCATAGGATTTGTTGTGGGAATAATTATAATTTCTGGTAAATTAGGTCCTAAAAGATCCTCTGAAATCAAAGATGAAAACTTTGAATGTGGAATTAAATCTATAGGAAATGCCAGAATTCCTTTCTCAGTTAAATTTTTTCTTGTCGCTATTCTTTTTGTCCTTTTCGACATTGAGGTAGTGTTTTTGTATCCTTGGGCGGTTAATTTCAAAGAATTGGGCTTGGAAGGAATGGTGAAAATGGTAATTTTTATGACATTACTTTTGATAGGGTTTTTCTATATCATCAAAAAGAAAGCGCTAGACTGGGAGTAAATTTAAGAATGCAGATTTTAGATATACATCCATAAGGAAAATTTAATGTTTGTTATTAAAAATTTGTTCGTACAAAAAAATAAAATTGATTTTTTGCAATGATGATTTTACTTTTTTAAGATTCACGAGAATCTAAAATCTAAAATCTAAAAATCTAAAATGAAGATGAGTGATTCAAATATAAAAATGGTTGCGCCACCGGAAGGCGTTTCTGGAGAAGGTTTTTTCGCCACAACACTAAATGACGTTGTAGGATTAGCTCGAGCCAATTCGCTTTGGCCGCTCCCTTTTGCAACCTCTTGTTGCGGAATTGAGTTTATGGCAACAATGGCTTCACATTATGATTTAGCTCGTTTTGGTTCTGAACGTGTGAGTTTTTCACCTCGTCAAGCTGATATGTTGTTGGTTATGGGAACCATTTCTAAAAAAATGGGACCAATTTTGCGCCAAGTTTACGAACAAATGGCAGAGCCTCGTTGGGTAATTGCCGTTGGAGCTTGTGCCTCATCTGGTGGGGTTTTCGACACCTATTCTGTTTTACAAGGAATTGATAAAGTAATTCCGGTTGACGTTTATGTGCCAGGCTGTCCGCCAAGACCAGAACAAATTGTAGATGGTGTAATGAGATTGCAAGATCTAGTAAAGAGTGAATCGGTACGAAGAAGAAGTTCGCCAGAATATCAAGAATTATTGAAATCTTATAATATAAAATAAGGAAATGAGCTTAGAAACCACAGAAATTCAAGACAAATTAGTGGAAACATTTGGTGAAAGTGTATTTCATTTCAATCAAGAAAAAGATGTTTTTTCGTTTGAAGTGGCAGCCGATAAAATCACAGCCATTGTTCTTTTTTTGAAAAATGATCCAACATTGCGTTTTAATTTTTTGACCGATGTATGTGGAGTTCATTATCCTGATAATGAGACAGAAAGACAATTTTCCGTTGTATATCATATGCACAATTGGTATGAAAACAAACGCATAAAAATAAAGGCCTTTATCAGCGGAGAAACCCCAGATATAAAAACTATATCAACCATATTTCCAAGCGCCAATTGGATGGAAAGAGAGACTTGGGATTTTTACGGAATCAACTTTATAGGTCATCCTCAGTTGAAACGTATTTTGAATATGGACGAAATGGTGTCACATCCAATGCGAAAAGAATTCCCGATGGAAGACGGCGGAAGAACAGACAAAGACGATAGATTCTTTGGAAGAACACAATCAAATAGATAGCAAACAATATAATTTTTCACATTCTATAAATGTCAGAACTATTATTACCACCAGAGCATCGATATGCTAAAATAATTCAAGAACGCCATAACGAAGACGGAAGCGAGCTTTCGATTCTGAATTTAGGGCCAACACACCCGGCGACACACGGTATTTTTCAAAATATCTTGTTGATGGATGGAGAAAAAATTCTCGAAGCCGAGCCAACAATTGGATACATCCACAGAGCTTTTGAGAAAATTGCCGAAAATCGTCCATTTTATCAAATTACACCACTTACCGACCGAATGAACTATTGCTCCTCGCCTATCAACAATATGGGTTGGTGGATGACGGTAGAAAAACTGTTGGATATTGAAGTTCCTAAAAGAGTTCAATATTTAAGAGTTATCGTGATGGAATTGGCTAGAATTACAGACCATTTAATTTGTAATTCAATCCTTGGTGTAGATACTGGTGCTTATACTGGTTTCTTGTACGTTTTTCAATTTAGAGAGAAAGTTTACGAAATCTACGAAGAAATTTGCGGGGCTCGTTTAACAACCAATATGGGAAGAATGGGCGGTTTCGAAAGAGATTGGTCTCCTAAAGCTTTTGAATTACTAGATACCTTTTTGAAAGATTTTCCAATTGCTTGGAAAGAATTTGAAAACTTGTTTGAAAGAAACAGAATTTTTATTGACAGAACCGTAAACGTTGGGCCAATTTCTGCCGAAATGGCGATGGCTTACGGATTCACGGGTCCAAATTTACGTGCAGCTGGTGTTGATTATGACGTTCGTGTGGCACATCCTTACTCCTCTTATGAAGATTTCGATTTCATAGTTCCTGTTGGAAAATCTGGTGATACCTACGACCGTTTTTGTGTTCGTAATGCCGAAGTTTGGGAAAGTTTGAGTATTATTCGTCAGGCATTGGACAAAATGCCAGAAGGAAATGTATTTCACGCAGATGTTCCTGAATATTACCTGCCTCCAAAAGAAGATGTGTACCACGATATGGAATCTTTGATTTACCATTTCAAAATTGTAATGGGCGAAATTCCTGTTCCAGTTGCCGAAATATATCACGCCGTTGAAGGTGGAAACGGAGAATTAGGATTTTATTTGGTAACCGATGGAAGTAGAACTCCATATAGATTGCACTTCCGCAGACCTTGCTTTATTTATTACCAAGCCTATCCCGAAATGATAAAAGGCGCAATGCTATCGGATGCAATTGTTATTTTGTCGAGTTTAAATGTTATTGCTGGGGAATTAGACGCTTAAAAAAAGATTGCAGAATACAGATTTCAGACTGCAGATTGAAAAATCTAAAATCTAAAATCTAAAATCTAAAATATAGAATGGAAAGAACACATTACAAACAAGAAATAAATATGACCGAAACATTGATGAACCGCATCAATGAATTGATCAGTCATTATCCAGAAGGAAAGCAAAAATCAGCTTTGTTGCCAATTTTGCACGAAGTTCAGGATGCACACGACAACTGGTTGAGTTTTGAATTAATGAACAAAGTGGCTGAAATACTTCAAATTAAACCCATCGAGGTTTATGAAGTCGTTTCTTTCTACACGATGTTCAACCAAAGACCAATCGGGAAATATATGTTCGAATTTTGTCAAACATCTCCTTGTTGTTTGAATGGCGTTGAGGATTTAATGGACTATACCTGCGAAAAATTAGGTGTGGGAATTGGTGAAACTACTCCAGATGGACTATTTGAAGTGAGAGGTGTTGAATGTTTAGGTGCTTGTGGTTATGCACCAATGATGCAATTGGGTGATTTTTACCAAGAAAAATTAACCAAAGAAAAAGTAGATCAAATTATAGCCGATTGTAGAGATAATAAAATCACGTTACACGATAAATAATATGTCACAAAAAATATTATTAGATAAAGTAAATATTCCGGGGATCAAAACCTATGAAGTGTATCGCCAAAACGGTGGTTATGCTTCTGTAGAAAAAGCCTTGAAAACATTGACGTCAGACGAAGTTGTCGAAGAAGTGAAAACTTCTGGATTGAGAGGTCGTGGTGGAGCAGGTTTCCCCGCAGGAATGAAATGGAGTTTTATTGACAAGAAATCAGGAAAACCAAGACATTTGGTTTGCAACGCTGACGAATCAGAGCCAGGAACTTTCAAAGACCGTTATTTGATGGAATTTATTCCTCATTTATTAATCGAAGGAATGATTACTTCGAGCTATGCTTTGGGTGCTAACCTGTCGTACATCTATATTCGTGGAGAATATATGTGGATTTACAAAATATTGGAAAGAGCCATCGCCGAAGCAAAAGCTGCTGGTTGGTTAGGAAAAAATATATTAGGAACTGGATACGATTTGGAACTATATGTACAAATCGGCGGTGGAGCTTACATCTGTGGAGAAGAAACCGCATTAATCGAATCATTGGAAGGAAAAAGAGGAAATCCTCGAATCAAGCCACCTTTTCCGGCAGTTTCGGGACTTTGGGCAAATCCAACGGTGGTGAATAATGTAGAAACAATTGCAGCTGTGCCTTGGATTGTCAATAATTCAGGTGCCGATTATGCTAAAATTGGTATCGGTCGTTCTACAGGAACCAAATTAATTTCGGCTTCAGGACACATCAAAAATCCGGGAGTTTATGAAATTGAAATGGGATTGAGTGTTTACGAATTTATGAATTCTGATGAATATTTGGGAGGAATGAGTTCTGACCGCCCTTTGAAAGCTTTTGTTCCCGGAGGATCATCTGTTCCTGTATTGCCAGCTCATTTAATTTACAAAACAGCCAATGGCGAAGATCGTTTGATGACGTACGAAAGTTTGAGCGACGGTGGTTTTGCAACTGGTTCAATGTTAGGTTCAGGAGGATTTATCGTTTATAATGACACTTCTTGCATCGTTCGAAATACTTGGAATTTCTCTCGTTTTTACCACCACGAATCTTGCGGACAATGTTCGCCTTGTCGTGAAGGAACCGGTTGGATGGAAAAAGTATTGCATAGAATAGAAAACGGTCACGGTCGTGAAGAAGATATCGATTTGCTTTTGAGCATTCAAAGTAAAATTGAAGGAAACACGATTTGTCCTTTGGGTGATGCAGCAGCTTGGCCAGTAGCAGCGGCAATTCGTCACTTTAGAGATGAGTTTGAATACCATATTCGTTTCCCAGAAAAAATAAAAAATAGAGACCATTTTGTTGCCGAGCCTTTTGAAAGTGTAAAGCATTTAGTTTCTAAAGAATTGATTTAAAATTAAAAATTATTACCTGAATTTTCAGATTTAATTTCCAGTGTAAAAAACTTGAAAACTTAAACCTGAAATTTAAACCAGATAAAAAATGAAAGTTACAATAGACGGTCACGAGATAGAAGTAGAACCAGGAACAACCATCCTGCAAGCAGCCAGAATGATTGGAGGAGAAGTAGTTCCGCCAGCCATGTGCTACCATTCTAAACTAAAAGGAAGCGGTGGAAAATGCCGTTGTTGTTTATCGGAAGTTTCCAAAGGAAGTGAAGCCGACCCAAGACCAATGCCAAAATTGATGGCATCTTGTGTAACAGGTTGTCAAGACGGAATGGAAGTGAAAACCAAATCTTCGCCAAGAGTACAAGAGGCACAAAAAGCCGTGACGGAATTTTTGTTAATCAACCACCCTTTGGATTGTCCAGTTTGTGACCAAGCGGGTGAATGTGATTTACAGAATTTAAGTTTCGAACACGGAAAATCAGAAAGTCGTTATATCGAAGAAAAAAGAACTTTCGAACCAGAAGATATCGGTCCGAATATTCAATTGCATATGAATCGTTGTATTCTTTGCTACCGTTGTGTGATGGTTGCCGACCAAATCACTGACGACCGAGTACACGGAGTAATGGACAGAGGTGATCATTCAAACATTTCGACTTGTATTTCGCACGCTATCGACAATGAGTTTTCAGGAAATATGATTGATGTTTGCCCAGTTGGTGCTTTGACCGACAAAACTTTTAGATTCAAATCGAGAGTTTGGTTCAACAAGCCTTATGATGCGCACAGAGATTGTCCAACTTGTTCCGGGAAAACTACGGTTTGGATGTTTGGTGACGAAATTCAAAGAGTAACTGGAAGAAAAGACGAATTCCACGAAGTAGATGAATTCATTTGCAACAGTTGTCGATTTGACCATAAAAATGTGAGCGATTGGATTATTGAAGGGCCAAGAGTATTTGAGAAAGATTCGGTTATCAATCAGAATAATTATACTCGAAAATTAGAAAAAGTGGTCATTAATACCGAAGAAACTATTCTTTTAGGAAGAGCAGAAGACAGAAAAAAAATAAGTATGGCTGAAATTGATTACAACGAAAAAATAGACGGTAACTCATTAAATTCTACTAAAAATGGATAGTACATTTATTATAGAAAAAAGTGTTGTAATCCTTGTTGTGTTTGCTATAACAATGCTTATGGCGATGTATTCGACTTGGGCCGAAAGAAAAGTTGCTGCTTATCTTCAAGATAGAGTTGGACCCAATCGTGCAGGTTGGGGAGGATTATTTCAACCTCTTGCTGATGGATTGAAATTGTTTGCCAAAGAAGAATTTTCTCCTAATACACCCAATCAATTTTTATTTAGAGTTGGACCAGGAATCGCAATGGCAACTGCATTGATGACCAGCGCAGTAATTCCTTGGGGAGATCGATTCCATCTTTTTGGAAGAGATATTTTACTGCAAGCTACTGATATTAATGTTGGTATTTTATACATTTTTGGTATTGTATCGATTGGAGTTTACGGAATTATGATTGGAGGTTGGGCTTCAAATAATAAATTTTCATTGATTGGTGCCGTTCGTGCTTCTTCTCAAATGGTTTCTTATGAAGTGGCTATGGGATTGTCAATTGTGGCTTTGTTAATGATGACTGGAACATTGAGTTTGAAAGAAATTTCGGTTCAACAATCTGGAATGAATTGGAATGTTTTTTACCAACCACTTTCCTTTTTGATATTCTTAATTTGTGCCTTTGCAGAAACCAATAGAACACCTTTTGACTTAGCAGAATGTGAAACCGAATTAATTGGAGGATATCACACAGAATATTCGTCTATGAGAATGGGTTTTTATTTATTTGCTGAATATGCCAATATGTTTGTGTCTTCAACTATTTTGGCTGTTTTATTCTTCGGAGGTTATAATTATCCGGGAATGAGTTGGGTGGTTGAAAATTGGGGAGTGAATATTGCCAATGTTTTAGGAATAGCGGCTTTGTTTATAAAATTATGTGGCTTTATATTCTTTTATATGTGGGTACGTTGGACAATTCCAAGATTTAGATATGATCAATTGATGCATTTGGGATGGAGAATTTTGATTCCGCTATCGATTATCAATATTATGATTACTGGAATTGTGCTTTTGAGAGGAGAAATCTTTGCTTATTTAGGGTTTTAATTAGAACACAAATGCCCTAGCCCTGATAGAAACGGCATCCTTTTGTTCTGGGGTTCAGAACAAAAGATACAGTGAATAGCAGGATTAAGCTTCAAGAAAATAAAAAAAAAAGAAAATCAGATTTTAAATCGGAACCTTCTGAATCTAAAATCTAAAATCTAAAATTAAATGTCAATACAAGAAATATCACTTTCGGGAAGAAAAAAAGTAGTCTCTAATAAGGAGATGACTTTTATGGAGCGAATGTATCTTATAGCCATCGTCAAAGGTTTGGGGATTACGATTAAGCACTTTTTTAGAAAAAAAGCCACCATTAATTATCCAGAACAAGTGCGTGAATTTAGCCCAATTTATCGTGGTCGACATATGTTGAAACGAGATGAGCAAGGTCGTGAAAATTGTACGGCTTGTGGGTTGTGTGCTTTGTCTTGTCCTGCTGAAGCCATTACTATGAAAGCGGCAGAACGCAAGGCTGACGAAAAGCATTTATATAGAGAAGAGAAATATGCTTCGATTTATGAGATCAATATGTTGCGTTGCATTTTTTGTGGATTGTGCGAAGAAGCTTGCCCGAAAGACGCAATTTATTTGACGATTTCTAAAGAATTAGTGCCTGCTAATTACAACAGAGAAGATTTTATCTTTGGAAAAGATAAATTGGTGATGCCCCTAGAAATGGCTGTTAAAAATACTCAACTTAAAAACGCTAACTAATGATAACGATTCCAGATATAGCGAATGCAACGGCAATACAAATTATATTCTCCGTGTTGTCTATTGTTACTTTGGCAACTGCATTTTTGACTATTTACAGCAAAAAACCGATGCACAACGCTATTTATTTAGTGATTTGTTTTGCATCAATTTCAGGACATTATTTATTGTTGAATGCTCAGTTTTTAGCATTCGTAAATTTGATTGTTTACATTGGAGCCATTATGATTTTGATGTTATTCACCATTATGTTGATGAATTTGAATAACGAAGATGAAGTTCATAAACCACGAATTACCAGACTTGGAGCTATTGTTTTGTTCTGTTTAATGTGCTTGGTTTTGATTGCTATTTTTATGAATTCAAAACCTATCGCAGATGGAAGTTATGAAGTAACAGGCGAAGACTACCAATCTATAAATGTGTTAGGCAAATTATTGCTTAACGAATATATGGTGCCTTTTGAATTTGCATCAGTATTGCTTTTAGTAGCGATGATTGGAGCAGTTTTATTGTCTAAAAAAGAAAAATTAGAGAAATAATATGGATAATATTTTAAACCAAATTGGTATTGAAAATTATATATTCCTAAGCGTAATACTTTTTTGTATTGGGGTTTTTGGAGTTTTATACAGACGAAATGCGATTGTCGTATTTATGTCAATCGAAATCATGTTGAACGCAATCAACCTTTTATTTGCGGCATTTTCGACTTATCATCAAGATGCACAAGGTCAAATTTTTGTGTTTTTCTCTATGGCTGTTGCTGCTGCTGAAGTTGCAGTTGGATTGGCGATTTTAGTTTCGATTTTCAGAAATATGCACACAATTGATGTTGGGAAGTTAAAAAATTTAAAAGGATAATAATCAATGGATACAAATTTAGTTTTAGTCTTACTATTAGCTCCTTTTTTAGGATTTTTATTTAATGTTTTTCTGGGTAAAAAAGCAGGAAAAAGCATCGTGGGAATTGTGGGAACACTTTCGGTTGCGATTTCTTTTGCAGTAACTTTATATTTATTTGCTACCGCAAGTCAAGAACCCGTTGTTATTAATTTATTCGATTGGATTTCAATTCAAAAATTTGACATTAGCTTTGGTTTTTTAATTGATCAATTGTCGATAATATGGTTGCTGTTTGTAACTGGAATTGGTTCATTGATTCATTTATATTCTATCAGTTACATGCACGATGACGAGAAAATGCACTCGTTTTTCGCTTACCTGAATCTGTTTATTTTCTTTATGATTACTTTGGTAATTGGAAGCAATTTGCTAATGATGTTCATTGGTTGGGAAGGCGTTGGGCTTTGTTCTTACTTACTAATTGGATTTTGGTACAAAAACCAAGACTTTAATGATGCTGCCAAAAAGGCTTTCATTATGAATAGAATTGGTGATTTAGGATTTTTAATCGGGATATTTATTGTTGGTTCTATGTTCGAGACTTTAGATTTTACCACTTTAAAAACTACAATTACTACTGCAAGTGATATCAATGATTTATGGATTGCTATTGCTGCGCTTGCTTTATTTATTGGAGCTACTGGAAAATCGGCGCAAATTCCGTTATACACTTGGTTGCCTGATGCGATGGCTGGACCAACGCCAGTTTCGGCATTGATTCACGCTGCTACGATGGTTACCGCAGGAATTTTTATGCTTACCCGATTGAACTTTTTGTTTGATATGGCACCAAGCGTTCAAAATATCATTGCTATTGTTGGAGCTTGTACCGCTTTGGTGGCTGCTACGATTGCCTTGGTTCAAAATGACATCAAAAAAGTACTAGCTTATTCTACAGTTTCTCAATTGGGTTTAATGTTCTTGGCTTTAGGATTGGGCGCTTATGAAATTGCCGTTTTCCACGTAATCACACACGCTTTCTTCAAAGCTTGTTTATTCTTGGGTTCAGGTTCCGTAATTCACGGATTGCACGGCGAACAAGATATGCGTAAAATGGGTGGTTTGAAAAAAGCGATGCCAATAACTTTTATAACGATGCTGATTGCGGCATTGGCCATTTCTGGAATCTTTCCATTGGCAGGATTTTGGTCGAAAGACGAAATCTTAATGACAGCTTTTCACGAAAACAAAGCCTTATGGGTAATCGGTTCGATTGCTTCGATAATGACGGCTTTCTATATGTTTAGATTGATTTATCTAACATTCTTCAATTCGTTTAGAGGAACCGAAGAACAAAAACACCATTTGCACGAAAGTCCGAGTCTAATTACTTTGCCTTTAATTATTTTGGCAATTTTATCTTTCTTTGGTGGAATTATTAGTTTGCCAGGACACAGTTGGTTGAACCATTATTTATCTCCATTATTTTCAAAAGTTTCTCACGAAGCACACACCTTGGGAACTACCGAATATATGTTGATGGCAATTGCCACCATTGGAGCCCTAATCGGAATTGGAATTGCTTATAAAAAATACTTAAAAGACAATACAATTCCAAGCGAAGATGCCGAAATCACTGGTTTTTCGAAAGTTTTATACAACAAGTATTATGTTGACGAAGCCTTTGATGCTCTTTTTGTAAAACCTATAAATGCGCTATCAAGTTTCTTTAGAGATTCTGTTGAAACCACTTTATCAGCACTGGTTTTTGGATTAGGAAAAGTAACCAACAGTTTAGCTTTTGAAGGGAAAAAAGTACACAACGGAAGTGTTGGCTTATACCTTTTTGCTTTTGTCATAGGCATTATTGCCATACTAACTTATTTATTTTTATAATAATTTTTACATAATGGATGTAACTACACTATTAATTATTCTTTTGGTTGGCGCATTTGCTACTTATTTTTCGGGAGATAAATGGGCTCCAAAAGTGGCTTTGCTTTTTAGCTTGACTGCTTTTGCCAGTGCAATTTGTTTGCTGAGCCAATACAATTTAGGAAACGAAATAAGCTACACCAACCTTTGGATAGCCAAACCCAAAATCTATTTTGCACTCCAGGCAGACGGACTTGCTTTAGCGATGCTTTTGTTGACAACCGCATTGACACCAATAATCATTTTTTCTTCTTTTGGAAATACATATAAAAATTCAAAAGCATTTTATGCCTTAATCGTATTTATGTCTTTTGCTATGTCGGGAACATTCCTTGCATCTGATGGACTATTATATTATATCTTTTGGGAGTTGTCTTTGATTCCGATTTACTTCATCGCATTGATTTGGGGTAATGGTGATGCTGAAGAACGCAAAAAAGCAGTGGTTAAATTCTTTATTTATACGCTGGCTGGTTCGTTGTTTATGCTAGTAGCTTTTATTTATTTGCACACAAAAGCAGGAAGTTTTTTAATTAGCGATCTAACGCAACTTAAGCTTTCTTCAACAGAACAATTTTGGATATTCTTGGCTTTCTTCTTGGCTTATGCTATCAAAATTCCATTGATTCCTTTTCATACTTGGCAGGCAGAAGTGTACCAAAAAGCACCAACTGTTGGAACGATGCTCTTATCGGGAATTATGCTAAAAATGGGATTGTACAGCGTTATTCGTTGGCAATTGCCAATTGCTCCATTGGCTGCAAAAGAATATATGGACGTTTTTATCGGTCTTGGAATTGCAGGTGTAATCTATGGCTCTATTGTGGCTTTAAGACAAAAAGATTTGAAAAAATTATTGGCATATTCTTCCTTGGCACACGTCGGATTAATTGCTGCTGGAGCTTATACATTAACACTTGACGGATTGCGTGGTGCGGTTTTACAAATGATAGCACACGGATTTGTTGTGGTTGGACTGTTCTTGGTTGCAGAAATTATTTTCAGAAGATACGAAACTAGAAAAATTTCAGAAATGGGCGGTATTCGTGCCCAATCACCAAAATTCACATCCATGTTTATGCTTTTGGTTTTAGCATCCGTTGCTTTGCCATCGACATTCAACTTTGTTGGAGAATTTACCGTTTTATATAGCCTTTCGCAAGTCAATATTTGGTTTGCCATTTTGGGAGGAACAACTATAATTTTAGGTGCTTATTATATGTTGAAAATGTTTCAACACGTGATGTTGGGAGAAACTAATACCAAAATATTTGCTGATGTAACTTTTAATGAAGGTTTGACTTTAGTAATCATTATTGCTGTTTTGTTCTTCTTTGGTTTGTATCCAAAACCAATTATGACCTTGATAACACCAAGTTTGGAAAATATTTTAGTACAGATAAATAGAAATTAGCTAAAAGACCTCGCAGGTTTCGAAACTTGTAAAGTCTTATAATAAAACATATAAATGAACACATTAATAGCAATTACGGCACTAGGAGTATTGACTCTAGTATTTGAAATTTTAAATTTTAGAAAAGCCATTATTCCGGTAACGATACTTGGTTTATTGGCAGTATTAGGAATAACTTATTCAGAATTTAATGCGCCAGCGAGTTATTACAACAATATGATTGTGGTGACTAAATTTTCTTCCGTTTTTTCGGCATTGTTTATTGTGCTTTCTGTTTTCTTAATTGCTTTGGCTCACGATTTCTACGAAGATCATCAAACCAAAATTTCCGATTTTATAGCCATAAAAATATTTATGTTAGCGGGAGCGGTTGCTATGGTTTCGTTTGGAAACTTAGCTATGTTCTTTCTTGGAATCGAAGTCTTATCCATTTCCTTATACATTTTGGCAGCAAGCAACCGATTGAATGTAAAAAGTAACGAAGCTGGAATGAAATATTTCTTGATGGGTTCTTTTGCTTCGGGAATAATATTGTTTGGAATTTGTTTTATTTACGGCGCAATGGGTTCATTCGATGTGGCCGAAATTACTGAATGGTCTCGCTCTGCCGAATTGCCTATTTGGTTCCCCATAGGAATTACATTGGTTACTATTGGAATGTTTTTCAAAATTGCGGCTGTTCCTTTTCATTTTTGGGCTCCAGACGTTTACGAAGGCTCGCCTACTTTGACAACTACTACAATGAGTACATTGGTAAAAGTAGTTGCGATGGCTACTTTATACAAATTACTAACAGCAATGAATGCTGATCTTTCCGATACTTATATCAACATTATCATTGTAATTTCAATTGCTTCGATGACCGTTGGAAATATAATGGCTTTGAAACAAAACAATGTAAAGCGTATGTTGGCTTTCTCTGGAATTTCACACGCAGGTTTTCTGTTGATGACCCTTTTGAATATTAGCAACTCAGCAGGTAATTTATTGTATTATACTACAGCTTATTCTTTGTCAGGAATTGCTGCTTTTGCTGTGATTTTATACGTTTGCAAAAACAAGGATAACGAAGATATTGCAAACTTCAACGGATTGGGCAAAAACAATCCTTTAATGGCCGCTGTTCTTACAGCATCTTTGCTTTCGATGGCTGGAATACCAATATTTGCTGGATTTTTTGCCAAAATGTTTTTGTTTACTCAAACCATTGAAGCGGGTTATTTAATAGTGGTTATCGCAGCGGTAATCAACTCTATCATCAGTGTGGGCTATTATTTCAAACTAATTTTGGCTATGTATAACAAAGAGCCGAATGCAGAAGCCACAAAAACACCTTTTGTATTTTATGCAATAGCTATTGTCTCCATTCTTTTGAATATCGTATTAGGTTTATTCCCTTCTGCGGTATTGGATTTATTGGGTTAATTTTAAATATAGAAAATAAATTATACAAAACCATCAAGAGCAATTTTGATGGTTTTTGTCTTCATTATAGAAATTAAATATGTTTTTCAACTCGCTCACATTTGCTATTTTTCTACCGATAGTTTTTTTACTCTATTGGTTTGTTTTTAGTAAAACCAAAAGCACACAGAACGCATTTTTGGTTGTGGTGAGTTACTACTTCTATTCCTGTTGGGATTGGCGTTTCTTGTTTTTATTGCTCTTTTCAACTCTTCTGTGTTATTTCACGGGAATCAAAATTGAAAAAAGTATAGGAGAAAGGGAACGTAAATTTTGGTTTTGGTTGAGCATTGTCTTCAATCTTGGCTTCTTGGCAATATTCAAATACTACAACTTTTTTGCTTTTTCCTTTTCGGAAGCTTTGAACAATATTGGCATGCAATCGAGTCCGTTTTTGCTTGACGTGATTCTTCCGGTTGGGATTTCTTTCTATACTTTTCACGGCTTGTCCTATGTGATTGACATTTATTACAAAAGAATAAATTCGGAGAAAGACGTTATTGATTATGCATTATTTGTAAGTTACTTTCCGCTTTTAGTTGCTGGACCTATCGAAAGAGCCACGCATTTATTACCACAAGTAAAACTAAAAAGAAGCTTCGATTTCCAAAAAGCCAAAGAAGGCGTTCACCAAATCATTTGGGGATTGGTCAAAAAAGTGGTCATTGCTGACACTTGCGCCACTTATGCCAACGCCATTTTTGACAATTATACCTCGATGAATTCTTTGTCCTTGATTTTGGGTGCTTTCTATTTTGCATTCCAGATTTATGGCGACTTTTCAGGGTATTCGGATATGGCTTTGGGGATGTCGAAATTGTTCGGATTAGACTTGTTGCGCAATTTCAATTATCCTTATTTCTCCAGGGACATTGCCGAGTTTTGGCGTCGTTGGCACATTTCGTTGTCGTCTTGGTTTCGGGATTATTTGTACATTCCCCTTGGTGGAAGCCGTGGAAGTAAACTGAAACAAGTGCGCAACGTGTTCATCATATTTGTTGTGAGTGGTTTTTGGCACGGAGCCAATTGGACTTTCTTGGCTTGGGGATTTATCAATGCGATGTATTTTCTGCCTTCATTGTTATTGGGAACTAACCGAAACAATATGGAAACAGCCGAATTGCATTGGAATTTCAATTCCATAAAAGTCTTCTTCAGTATTCTTGCCACTTTTGCATTGTCGTGCTTGGCTTGGATATTTTTCCGTGCAAAATCCATCCATATTGCTTTCGATTATATTGGTAAAATTTTTACTGACGGAACTTTTTCTTCCCAATTCCTGCAAAACCAGCGTTACAGTTACGAATTGCTTTTATTGGTTCTTGCTTTCGTCATAGTGGAATGGAACAGCCGATATAAAATAGAACCCATTTCAGGTAAATACAGCTGGCTAAAAATGGCTTTGTGTCTCTTGGCGATTATCGCTTTGGGAACGTATGCGGATTATAAAGAATTCATTTATTTTCAATTCTAATGAAGAAATTTACAACATTAGTTGCCAAAATTCTACTCACGATTCTAGTACTTTTAGTAGTGCTGGATTGGGCTTACACGACCGTTTATCTGCATTCTTCTAATCGTGGAAAAGTGGAAAAGGTTTTTAATTCCAAAGCCGGAAATTACGATATCGTGATTTTGGGTTCTTCTAGAGCCAACAATCATTTTGTGCCGGAATTATTTGAAAAGAAAGGACTAAAAACCTTCAATTATGGAATGAGCGGCGCGCATTTATTCGAAGCTTCTTTATTATTAAAATTAATGGCGGAGCGCAACTATAAAATCAAAACTGTGATTCTGGAAGCTGATTTAGGTCTTTGCAACGAAAAAGAATCCGAAGCCATTGCCGCGAAATTTCTGCCGTACATCCATCATTCCGAAATTATCAAGAATCATTTTTCGAGTCAGGAAAACTTTAATGAATTGTATTATATTCCTTTTTACCGTTATATCGATTTTGATGCGCTGATTGGTTTCCGAGAAATGTACAATACTGCAACGGACAAGCCAACCAATATTTTGGACAATCTGGGATATCATCCTTTGACGAGTAACAAACACGGAAATATGAAGAATGATATCAGAGCTTTGAAACCCATTCGAAACAAATATTACGAGGAAATCAAACAAATTTGCAAGCAGAATAATTACAATCTAATTGCCGTAATGACGCCAATGTGTACCAATGTCAAAGGATTGGATTATTTTGAAAAAGCGAACAAAATTTACCCCGAAATTCACAATCTCGAAAATGTGGTGCAAGGCGATCACTATTTTTCTTCCTGCGGACATATGAATGATGCCGGAGCGAGGATGTTTACAGCGGTTGTTATAGAGAAGTTTTTTGAGAAAAAATAGAATAAATTCCAAAGACTTCAGGAATATTTTTTTCATTTTGAAAATCAAAATCACCAATTTTTCCTATATTTACTTTCGTAAAAAATAACAAATAAAGTTATGAAAGAGGATAAAATAAAATACATATTGATAAGAGGTACAAGCGCAATTATAGATATAATACTTTTTTTAATTATAATGAAATTATTGTCTTATTATATAGGAACTAAAGATGCAGATGGTTATTATTATACGAATACTGGAATTGGAATTTTGCAATATTATATAATCCAATTATCCCAAGAAATATTTTTTGGAAAAACAATAGGAAAACGTTTCTTTAAATTAGGACTATATCTTGAGGATGAAAAAGCCTTTTTTGGGACTAACAGAGTTTTAAGAATCATAATTAGAAGATTATTTGATTTAGTTGATTTTTTATGTCCATTTTTTTACATCGGTTTTATTTTCTTTTCTAAAAAAAATCAAAAGTTAGGAGATTATATTTCTAAAATGATAGTAAAATAAATATTTGAAAATAGACAAAACCTTTTGTAGAAAATATTTATCCGATTATTCAAAAACCCAAATAACGTGCTGTGAAAAGTAGCGTTTTTTGAAACAAAACAACAAAAATCCCGCTGATATGAATACCAGCGGGATTTTTTTAACCAATAGTCTTAAACAACTTACCTGTTTATTCTGACGTCTATGCTTCCTGTCACTTTAGGTTTTGCATCCTTAGTTCTATAATAGGTATTATCTTCACTATCAGTGTTTTGATTATTAGCATAATCATGATTGTTGTCATAATTATTATTTTGGCTGTATTGATACCCTCTGCCTCCATTTACAGCTCCAACAAAATCAACAATTTGACCACGACGGTTATAGATAATCTGCAAACCACCAACTTGTGTTAAAGCGTAACGGTTGTAAGTCATGTAAACAGAACCAACACGTTTAATTCTGTCATTTGCATCATAGTTAATAAACACATTTCCAATACGTCTAACTTTGCCTGTGTAATCGTGTTCTACTTTTACACCATAATTTCTGTTTTGACCATTTGAAGGAGATCCATAAGTCGTATTTGGACCATTTCTTCTTCCTGATTTATAATACATCTCACCATTTGAAGGACGCGTATTAAAATCAAATTGTCCGTCAGGGAATACATAAAACTCAACGCCTCTTTCCATGAATACAATTGGATCGGCATTTCTAAAATCAACAGGAAATCTTCCATTATTTCTTTCTGTTGCATTTGCTACTCCATTTCCAATAAGGAAGATGCTAGCTACTAAAAGGGTAATTTTTTTCATAATCAATATAATTTGGGTTTTGCCTACTCGTGAGCTTTTCGGCTTTCGCTTTTTTACTTATTTGAGTAGGGATATCCAAGTAGCGTGCCAAAAAATTTAATACTTGTTTCGTTTTCTTACTCTATCAACCGATTACACTGTTTTAATTTACTGAAATACAGCTATTTAAAAATTTAAAAATAAAATCATAATTTCAGGAAAAATGAAGATTCAGTAATTACTAATTCACAATTTATGTTTTGTTTGATAACTTTTCATGATGTTTTTACCTAAAAAATTACCAAAAATAATTTAAAACAACCAAAATTTATCCCGTAATTCACAATCTGGAAAATGTCGTGCAAGGAGACCAATATTTTTCTTCCTGTGGACATATGAATGATGCTGGAGCGAGGATGTTTACAGCGGTTGTTATAGAAAAGTTTTTTGGGAAGATGTAAAATAATTTCGAATTACCAGATTCTATCAAGTATTATTATAAGTTGAGAATAAAAAATTTAAATCTGAAAACAATGTCAACAAACCCAATAAAGAAGCTAAACACCAACTATTTTTTGTTGTTCGTTGGTACTAATTTTTTATTCTTTCTTTTATATAAATATTATCAACCTTTGTGTGAGCCTTGTTTGAATAAGGAAGATTGCCCACCTTGTATATCAAAAGAACAATACTATATTATTTACACTACTGTTGTTTTAAATATTGCAATGATATTATACTATTATTTAAAAAGAAAAAAATAATTCCTATCTAAACCTCAAATCAAACAGATTTACACAGAAAAAAAATAAAATGGCAAACAATACTGAAAACACAAAAACAATCCGTTGGGGAATCTTGGGATGTGGCAACGTTACCGAAGTGAAAAGCGGTCCAGCCTACCAAAAAACTACGGGATTCAAAATCGAAGCCGTAATGCGAAGAAACGCCGAAAAAGCAGCCGATTATGCCCAAAGACACAACATAAGTAAATATTACTCGGATGCGGATGCTTTAATTAATGATCCCGAAATTGATGCCATTTATATAGCCACTCCGCCAGATACACATCATTTTTATGGTTTAAAAGTAGCTTTGGCTGGAAAAATTTGCTGCATCGAAAAACCATTGGCACCAAGCTACAAAGAAAGTGTCGAAATTTACGAAGCTTTTAAAAAGAAGAATGTTCCTTTGTTTACCGCCTATTACAGACGAACTTTGCCCCGTTTTGAACAAATAAAAACTTGGTTGGATAACAATGAAATTGGAGAAGTGCGGTCTATTCGATGGAATTTGACCAAACCAGCTTCAGAAGAGGATTTGTCACGAGAATACAATTGGCGTACGGATGCCAAAGTAGCTCCTGGAGGTTATTTTGATGATTTGGCAAGCCACGGTTTAGATTTGTTCATACATCTTTTAGGAAATATAAAAGAAGTCTCTGGATATAGTTTGAACCAGCAAGGTTTGTACTCAGCCAAGGATGCCATCTCAGCTTGTTGGCTTCACGAATCTGGAATCACCGGAAATGGAAATTGGAATTTTGGAAGCAACAAACGCGAAGATATCGTAGAAATTGCTGGAAGTGAAGGGAAAATAACATTTTCCATTTTCGAAAATGACCCTATTTTACTTTCTAATGAAGAGGGCGAAACAGAACTTTTTATCGAACACCCAGAAAACGTGCAATTGCATCACGTAGAACGAATTCGGGAACAGCTGCTAGGCAATAGCTTACATCCTTCGAATGGTTTGACGGCTTCACACACCAGTTGGTTTATGGACAAGATTTTAGGGAACATATAAGAATAAAAAAAACAGCTCCCAAAAGGAGCTGTTTCTAATAAAAATTTTGTTGACTTACTATCATTTATAAAATGTTTTTGTAAACGACTTATTGTTATTTGTAACCACAAAAGTGTAAGTTTCATTTTTAATGTTGTAAACATCAAAAGTCTTAGCTATATTTTGATCCATCAACTTACCACTTTCATAAACTAGATTGTCTTCTTTGTCATAAATTTTAACAAAAGTTGGAGATTTATCCAAATTTAAAAAACTTAGTTTTAACAAACCATCTTTTTCAGAAAATACTGGTTTAAATTCCTCTGAAATTGGAGTTTCCAATAATCTGGCCGTTGTTCCAACAACTGAAATTTTATATTTTGAAATTTTGAATTCCGATTCAGCAACCAAATAATAAATACCTTCTGGCAAAGCATTCAAATCATAGGTTCTGTTGATAAAGGTTTGAGAATCCACATTTTCTGTGTGAATCATTTTGCCTTCTGAGTCATAAATAGACAAATCCAATTTATTTGTCTCACTAAATACAAAAGTAATTACTTTTCCTTGCTCTTTTTTTACACCTAGCGAAAAATCAATATCACTAGCATGTACGTTCATAGTTAATAATGCTACTCCCAACACTAAACTAAATTTAAATAAATTTTTCATAATTTTAATTTTTAGATTTATAATGATTTTGTTTACTGCAAAGATATTGGAGTCATTTGATGCATAACAACACTCTATTTTCTTATTTGTACACTATATTACCTTTTACGAAAACGAAATAGGTTAAAATTGGTAATTATGTGTTAATTTGGGTTAATTTTGTACTGTTTCTAAATAAACCGTACTATGAAAAACATACTCCCAGCCTTAGAAATTATAGAACCCTCCTTTGGAAGTTCCTTTTCTTTAACTCAATATGTAGATAATGAAAATAGTAGCGCTCACTTTTGGCATTACCATCCTGAGATCGAATTGGTATATGTAAATGGAGGCTCAGGCAAACGCCAAGTGGGCAGCCACATCTCCTATTACACTAGCGGAAGTCTTATACTCATAGGAAGTAATTTGCCACATTGCGGTTTTACCGATGAAAAAACCGGAAACACAAAAGAAACAGTTATCCAAATGAGACCCGACTTCCTCGGTACTGATTTTTTTGGAATATCAGAAATGAAAAACATCAACCACCTTTTCAATAGAGCCAAAGCCGGACTTGTATTTATTGGAGAAACCAAAAAAAGAATTGGAAGCAAACTGGAACTTATTGAAAGTCAAATGCCTTTTGAACGATTGCTGACATTGCTTTCTATATTAAATGAACTCGAAGAAGCTACAGAATTCAAAGTTTTGAATGCCGAAGGATTTTCGATGGATTTGCAAATGCAGGATAATGACAAAATCAACACCATTTTTAATTATGTTAAAGATAATTTCCAAGAACAAATTACGCTCGAGGAAGTAGCTGATTTGGTGAGTATGACGGTTCCTTCTTTATGCCGATATTTCAAAAAGATAACAAAGAAAACGTTTACTAAGTTTGTTAATGAATATCGTTTGGTTCACGCATCTAAACTATTGGCCGAAAAACCAATAAGCATTACCGAAATTTGTTTCGAAAGTGGATTCAATAATTTTAGCTATTTCAATAAAACATTTCAAGAATTTACCGGTAAGAGTGCTTCACAATATCGCAAAGAACTCCGTTCAGTTCTAAAATAATTTAAAAGAAATATAAATGAACCAATTCCTCAGCAGTAATAAGATTTCAAACCTGATTTGTATGTTGCCTTTAAGTAAATTCACAAAACAGTAAGGCAATAAGAGCTTATATTAGATAACTTTCTCTCTCAAAAACAAAAGTGACACCCAATAAATTCCAACAGCAATAGGAACTGCCGTCAGTAACCAACCACCCAAACCACAAAGCAATTCAAAGGAAAGCTGAGTCAAAGTTTGGAAAAAACTACTTTGAAAAGAACTGATAATTTCTTCGACCGTATGATGATGTCGAGGAACAGAAAAAATAAATTCTCCCACTCGTATAAAAGGAATTATCAATAAAATCTGTACTGGCCACATCAAATAACTTAACGAAATCATTACGGGTAAATTCAAATTTCGTTTGAGAGAAATCGTGGTAATCATAAAAGTACTCACCCCAAGAATCGGAATCGTCGAAATTAATCCCGAAACAATAATGCTTTGACTCAATTCCTTTGGGGTTAAACCTTGCTTTAAAAGTGCGGTGGTTTTCTCTTTTGCTTTATTTAATGTGGCTTTCAATTATTTATGATTTTCGTGTTCCTCCAAATCTTTTTGTAAATCTAGATTTCTAAATCCCGGCAATTTAATTCCTGTAAAAACTACGATTAAAAGCGTCATGCTTCCGCCAAAAACTACTGCAGTAACCGTTCCCATCAATTTGGCCGTCAACCCACTTTCGAAAGCGCCTAGCTCATTCGACGATCCTACAAAAATTGAATTTACCGCCGCAACTCTCCCTCTCATTGAGTCCGGAGTTTTGAGTTGTAAAATCGTTTGACGAATCACTACTGAAATTCCATCGGTAACACCACTCATAAACAAAGCAAAAACCGACAACCAAAACCAAGTGGAAAGTCCGAAAACAATGATACAGACACCAAAGCCAAAAATAGCCGCCAATAATTTGATTCCTGCATTTTTATAAAAAGGCAAATGAGCCGAAACAAACATCGTTAACAAAGCGCCAACTGCTGGAGCTGCTCTTAAAATTCCAAAACCTTCAGGTCCCACTTTCAAAATATCTTGAGCAAAAATAGGTAAAAGTGCTACGGCTCCACCAAAAAGAACTGCAACCATATCAAGCGTTAAAGCCCCTAAAATAGATTTATTGGTATAGACGAATTTCAAGCCTTCCTTCAAACTTTCCATTATAGGTTCGCCAATTTTTGGATTCAAAATAGGTTTTTTAGAAATCTGTGTCAAAATCAATAAAGAAAAAATTGAACAAGCAAAAATAGTCCACATAGACCAATGGACACCTATCCAAGTAATCGAAAATCCCGCTACAGCCGGACCTACAACGGAACCTATTTGCCAAACCGAACTACTCCAAGTGGCTGCGTTTGGATAGGCTTTTTTAGGAACAATTAAGGACATTAACGAAAAGATGGTTGGCCCCAAAAATGCACGAACCAATCCTCCTAAAAAGACCAAAAAATAAATAGAATACAAAACAGTATCAGTTGACCAATCACTAACTATTCTCGGCCAAGTCAATAAAAACAATCCAAAACTAATGATGGAAAATCCCAAAATACACAAAAGAAGCATTCCTTTTTTTTCCTTTTGATCGACAATGTGCCCTGCAAACAAAGCCATTCCAATAGCTGGAATTACTTCCATTAATCCAATCATTCCAAGTGAAAGAGCACTTTTGGTCAAACTATAGACTTCCCATTCGATGATGATAAATTGCATCGACCAGGCAAAAACCATAGCGAATCGCAGCAACAAAAACATATTGAATTCTTTGTAACGCAAGGCTGCGTAGGCATCTTTAACTTTAACTTTCATAATTTTTACTTAATATCTTTCAATCGCAATTGAACGGATGTTTTTCCATTCCATTCGTTTTCATCAATGCAATACACCGCTTCAAACGGCTTTTTATTCGCTGTCAATTCCATTTTATTACCTAATCCAAATCCAATTGCCGCCATTCCTTCCGAATTATTTTGACGAACAAAAAGTTTCAAATGTTCTTCATCGGCTCCCAATTTTTGAGCATAACCTGTATCTTTTACGTTTTTGGTCAGGAAAACAGGCGTCATATTTTGAGGTCCAAAAGGTTCAAATTGTTTCAAAATCCGAGTCAGTTTTGGAGTGATATCCGATAAATTAATTTCGGCATCAATCGAGAGTTCTGGTGTCAACATATCAGGATGAATGGTTTCTTCAACCACTTTTTCGAAAGCATTTTTGAAAGCCAGATAATTTTCTTCCAATAAAGTCATTCCCGCCGCATACATATGTCCACCAAATTGCTCCAAATGTTCCGAACAGGCTTCCAAGGCATTGTACACGTCAAAACCTTTTACCGAACGTGCCGAAGCGGCATATTTATCTCCACTTTTGGTAAAAACCAAAGTCGGTCTATAATACGTTTCTATCAATCTCGAGGCGACGATTCCAATCACACCTTTGTGCCAATCTTCTTGAAAAACCACCGATGTAAAACGTTTTTCTTCGTTGTTTTCTATAATCTGAGCCAAAGCTTCTTTGGTAATTTGCTTGTCCAAATCTTTTCTTTCGGAATTATAGGCTTCAATTTCCGAGGCAAATTGTTGGGCTTGTTCAAAATCAAATTCCGTCAATAATTCCACGGCGTGGTTACCGTGTTTGATTCGTCCTGCCGCATTAATTCTGGGTGCGATGATAAAAACAACATCGGTTATATCTAAAGTTTGTTTTTTTATTTGATGAACCAAAGCTTTAAAACCTGGTCTCGGATCGGAGTTGATTACCTGCAAACCAAAATAAGCCAAAATTCTGTTTTCACCAGTCATTGGAACAATATCAGCTGCAATTGCAGTCGCCACCAAATCCAAATACGAAGTCAAATCTTCGATAGTTTGGTTTCGGTTCTCACCCAATGCCTGAATCAATTTGAAACCAATGCCACAACCACACAATTCATCATAAGGATAACTGCAATCGTCCCGTTTTGGATCCAAAACTGCAATAGCTTCTGGTAACGAATTTCCCGGTCGGTGGTGGTCGCAAATGATGAAATCGATGTTTCTGGCATTTGCGTAAGCGACGTGATCAATAGATTTTATTCCACAATCCAAAGCAATAATCAGCGAAAATCCATTGTCGTCGGCAAAATCAATTCCCTTGAAAGAAATACCATAACCTTCGTCATAACGATCTGGAATATACGTAGCAACATTCGGATAATAGGTTTTCAAATAAGACGAAACTAAGGATACCGCGGTCGTTCCATCAACATCATAATCCCCAAAAACGAGAATATTTTCGCCGTTTTCAATTGCCAATTCAATGCGTTCAACCGCTTTATCCATGTCTTTCATTAAGTACGGATTATGCAAATCGGCCAAAGTAGGACGAAAAAATTGTCTAGCTTGTTCGAAAGTTTCAATGCCGCGTTGCACGAGCAATGTTGCCACAAATTCCTCCACGTTCAAAGCTTCGGCAAGTAATTTCACCTTTTCTTCAGAAGGTTTTGGTTTGATGGTCCAGCGCATAATTGATTTACGAATTAGGATTTTGTGTGTTTGACAAATTTAGTTTAAAATATTTAAACACAAGGCACACAAAGAAGACACAAAGATTCTCAAAGTGCAATTTTATTAATCTGTCCAATTTGTGGCTAAAAAATTAGAAAATAATCTGTGAATCTGCGGTAAAAAAATTAGAAGCTAAAACAAAATCGCAGTACTTTTGAATATATTTTTTAAAATAACTAAAATGCAAATTCAAGGACAAATTGTTGATATCGAAAACCGACGCATTTATGCTGGCGAAATTACGGTCGAAAACGGGAAAATCACTTCAATTATCGAGAAAAATCACAAGGTGAAACATTACATTATGCCCGGTTTTATCGATTCCCATATTCATATCGAAAGTTCGATGCTCGTTCCGTCAGAATTTGCAAAAATTGCGGTGCTTCACGGAACTGTCGCCACGATTTCCGATCCGCACGAAATTGCCAATGTTCTTGGAACCGCTGGTGTTTATTATATGATTGAAAACGGTAAAAAAGTGCCGTTGAAATTCCATTTCGGTGCGCCTTCTTGTGTTCCTGCAACCACTTTCGAAAGTGCTGGTGCAATTATCGATTCAGAAGGAATTAAGGAATTAATGTCTTCGCCCGACATTTATTATTTGGCGGAAATGATGAATTATCCCGGCGTTTTATTCGATGATGCAGAAGTTTTAAAGAAAATCAAATGGGCAAAATATTTCAATAAACCAGTCGATGGTCACGCTCCAGGATTGAGAGGTAAAGATGTTAAAAAATACATTTCGGCGGGAATTACAACCGACCACGAATGTTTCACTTTCGAAGAAGCAGAAGAAAAATTATCCCTTGGAATGAAAGTTCTCATTCGCGAAGGAAGTGCTGCCAAAAATTTCGAAGCATTAATCGATTTACTTCCAGAAAATTATCAAAATATGATGTTCTGTTCTGATGACAAACATCCTGACGATTTGATCGTAGGACACATCAACTTGCTTTGTGCTCGTGCTGTCGCCAAAGGAATTGATGTTTTTAAAATCTTGCAAGCCGCTTGCATAAATCCCGTGAACCATTACAAAATGAACGTGGGGTTATTGAAAACAAACGATGCCGCCGATTTTATCGTGGTCGAAGATTTGGTTGATTTTAAAGTAAAACAAACCTACATCAATGGCGAGTTAATTGCTGAAAACGGAGAATCTTTTGTGAAACACATTCCATTTGAAACCCCTAATAATTTCAATATTACTTCCAAAGAAGTTAGTGATTTTGAGGTTTCTGGTTCTGGTTCGAAAATCAGAGTTATTGAAGCTCTGGAAGGACAATTAATTACCAATGAGATTCATCATAAATCATTAATCGTCGATGGAAAAATCGTTTCAGACATAGAAAATGACATCTTGAAAATGGCAGTTGTCAATCGATATCAAAACACTAAACCTGCTGTTGCTTTCATCAAGAATTTTGGGTTGAAAAAAGGAGCAATAGCCAGTTCTGTGGCACACGATTGTCATAATATTGTTGTGGTTGGAACTTCGGACGAGGAAATTTGCTATGCAGTAAACCTGATTATTGAAAATACTGGTGGAGTTTGCGCCGTAAATGGTTCCCAAAACAAAATGTTGGCTCTGCCAGTTGCTGGAATTATGAGCGACAAAAACGGTTGGGAAACCGGAAAATTATATCAAGAAATTGATGCCATGGCGAAAGAATTAGGCAGCAATTTGAGAGCCCCTTTTATGACGCTTTCGTTTATGGCTTTACTCGTTATTCCCGATTTGAAATTATCTGATAAAGGATTATTTAGCGGCAATACTTTTTCGTTTGTGGACTTGGAAGTTGTTTAACCACAAAGTTCTCAAAGAAGGCACGAAGCACACAAAAAATCAGTAAAAATCCCTTTAATCTGTGTCATCTGTGGCTAAAAAATTAAGCTTTCGGAACCAAAGCTACATCTTCAAACTTAATCCCATCCCATCCTGATTTCATAAAATTACGAATGTTTTGGTGGTTGGTTCCTTCTGGATTTTGTAAAACTTCTTCAAAATAATAGGCCCCAAAACAAGCTAATGTTTCGGCTTGGGACAAGTTTTGCAATTTCGCAAAAGCAAATAATTTGCAAGAACCCGAGTTTTCGCCTGCGGCATTGTGTTGGGTTCCATTATCGAAAGTGGTTGGAGTAAAATCGTAATTTTCCTCAATAATGGCAATGGTTTCTGGAAATGTAATGGCGTTTGGTGTTTGTTTTAATTTTTCTAAAAAAGAGGTTATGCTCATTATCTAATATATTTAATTTTCATTTGTTACCTTTTACCTAAGTTTTAAATCTCAACAAAGATTCTAAAATTTAAAATCTAATTATTGTAAACTTTTATAATAATTTGAAATGGGTTAAACCATTTAATTCAATTTAAAATTTACGTCCATTTTCTCTAACTCCACCAATAATTCATTCGAAATCTTAATTTTCAATTTTCGGCTTGGCATCGAAATTCGGGTGATTATTTTTGTTTCCTCAGCTATTGATACCGAATCAGAAAGGGGTTCTCCCATACTAAGTTCATCGTCTTCTGAAAACTCATCCGAAAAAATCACCGTCTCCTCTGGAATTTCATCATCGAACAAGGGAATGTCAGTTTTTGGTTCCAATTTTATAATTTCAGGAATAATTTCAACTTGCTTTTTAACAGTTTCCAGCTCAACAATATCAAAAGTAACCGAATTATTTCCTTTATTGACTTGAAAAATCGAATTCAATTTCGATATAAAAGTTGCATTCAAATCTTTTATGTCCAATAAAATGCATAGTTTTTTAGCAAAATTATCGAACACATCTTGCAACATTTTGAATTCGGAGAATTGAATCATTGGATCTCCTTTTTTCCCCGTTTCTTTATTTGGCCAACCTTCTTTAACTAAAACTTTTATATACGTAAAACTATTTGGAATCAAATAATGGCGGTACTTCATATACTCTTCTCCAAAAATTTTGAACTCATAACTTTCATCATATCCTTCGAGATGAAATAACGCCCAGCCTTTTCCATTCTTGGCAATTCGGTGTTGTACGTTGCTAATTATTCCTCCAAAAGTTAAATTTTTATTCACAAATTGATTCAAATCTTTCAGTGATTCCAACTTCGAATTACAAAAATATTTCATCTCATATTTAAAATCGTCCAGCGGATGTCCCGAAATATAAATCCCAACCACTTCTTTTTCTTTGGCCAATTTTTCCATCGTGCTCCAATCCTCGCAAGGAGGTACAACGGGTTCGGCAATTTGCACATCGCTGCTTTCGCCAAACAAACTTACCTGCGATGAATTTTCATTTTCCTGAAACTTCGCTCCATAGCGAATGGCTTTTTCATAAAAGGTAATTCCGTCACCATCATCATGAAAATATTGCGCTCGGGTTGTTCCACCAAATGAGTCAAAACCACCAGCCAAAGCTAAATTTTCTAATGCTTTTTTATTGGCCGCACGCAAATCAATACGTTTAGTCAAATCAAAAATCGATTTGTATTTTGTAGTTTTTCTGTTTTCGACTATAGTGGCCACGGCTCCAGAACCAACACCTTTTACCGCTCCCATTCCGAAACGAACGGCATAATCATCATTTACTGTAAATTTATAATAGGATTCATTCACATCAGGACCCAAAACCTTCAGTCCCATTCGCTTACATTCTTCCATAAAAAAGGAAACCTGCTTGATATCACTCATATTATTGGACAAAACTGCCGCCATATATTCGGCTGGATAATTCGCTTTTAAGTAAGCAGTTTGGTAGGCAATCCAAGCGTAACAAGTAGAGTGTGATTTGTTAAAAGCATATTCAGCAAAGGCTTTCCAGTCGTTCCAAATTTTCTCTAATTTGTCTTTGGCGTGACCTTTTGCCATCGCTTGCGTGATAAATTTCGGCTCCATTTTCGCCAAAACGTCAATCATCTTTTTTCCCATCGCTTTACGCAAAACGTCGGCATCACCTTTGGAGAAATCCGCTAATTTTTGAGACAAAAGCATTACCTGTTCTTGGTAAACGGTAATTCCGTAGGTATCTTTTAGTAATTCTTCGCAGTCGTCCAAATCGTATTCGATAGGCTCTTCACCGTTTTTTCGTTTAATGAAACTCGGGATATAAGCAATTGGCCCCGGACGATACAGCGCATTCATGGCAATCAAATCAGGAAAAACCGTAGGCTTCAATTCCTTCATATATTTTTGCATTCCGGCGCTTTCATATTGGAAAATCCCCACCGTTTCGCCACGTTGAAAAAGCTCGTATGTTTTCGCATCATCAATAGGAAATTCGTCTGGATTGAGTTCGATTCCGCTTCTGTATTTGACCAGTTTTACAGTATCTTTTATCAACGTTAGGGTTTTCAAACCCAAGAAGTCCATCTTCAATAAACCAGCACTTTCTACGACCGAGTTGTCAAATTGCGTTACAAACAAATCCGAATCTTTAGCGGTTGCCACAGGAACGAAATCAGTAATGTCACTTGGCGTAATAATCACACCACAAGCGTGAATCCCAGTGTTTCTAAGGTTTCCCTCCAATACTTTGGCTTGCTGAATGGTTTCTCCACCCAAATCCCCTTCATTGGCCAAACCAATTAATTCTTTTATTTTTTCAAATTCTTCTGGACGAACGGTCTTTTTGATTAAATCTTCTTTTTCGTTCAAAAAACGCGCTAAATTCCATTTGGACGGCATCATCCCCGGAATTAATTTGGCTATTTTATCTGCTTCGAATAAAGGCAAATCCAGCACACGAGCCGTATCACGAATCGCCGATTTAGTTGCCATTTTACCGTAAGTGATAATCTGTGCCACTTGCTTTTTACCATATTTTCGAATCACATAATCCATTACACTGCTTCGGCCTTCATCATCAAAATCGATATCAATATCGGGAAGTGAAACCCTATCTGGATTTAAGAATCTTTCGAAAAGCAGATTGTACATCAATGGGTCAATATTGGTAATTTTCAAACAATACGCCACCACTGAACCTGCTGCAGAACCCCGACCAGGTCCAACAGAAACGCCCATTTTTCGAGCTTCGGCAATGAAATCCTGAACAATCAGGAAATAACCTGGATAACCTGAATTTTCGATTGTCAACAATTCAAAATCCAATCTTTCCTGAATTTCGGGTGTGATTTCTTTATATCTTCGTTTGGCACCTTCAAAAGTAAGGTGTTTCAAATAGGCATTTTCGCCTCGAACGCCACCATCGACAGCGTCTTCAGGAACATTAAATTCAACAGGGATTTCGAACTTTGGAAGCAAAACTTCACGAGCCAAATTGTAAATTTCAATCTTATCTACAATTTCGGAAATATTCGAAATCGCTTCAGGCAAATTATTGAAGAGTTGCTTCATCTCATCGCCCGACTTGAAATAATATTCTTGATTGGGCAATCCATAACGGTAGCCACGTCCACGTCCTATTGGTGTAGATTGTTTTTCTCCTTCTTTTACACACAATAAAATGTCGTGAGCATTGGCATTTTCCTTCTCAATGTAAAAAGTATTATTGGTCGCAACTATTTTAACATCATGTTTTCGTGCCAATGAAATCAAGGCTTCGTTCACCCGGTTTTCGTCTTCCTGATTATGACGCATCACTTCGATATAGAAATCTTCGCCAAATTCTAGTTTCCACCATAGCAAAGCTTCTTCGGCTTGGTTTTCACCCAAATTCAAAATCTTACTTGGAATTTCCCCATTAAGATTTCCCGACAAAACAATAATATCTTCCTTGTATTGCTGAATGACTTTTCGATCTATTCTGGGCACATAATAAAACCCTTCTGTGTATCCAATGGAAGACATTTTGGCTAAATTATGGTAGCCTTTTTTGGTCTTCGCCAAAAGCACAATTTGGTAACCATTGTCTTTTACCGACTTATTTTTATGGTCTTCACAAACAAAAAATTCGCAACCCACGATTGGTTTCATCGGAACTTCGGTTGGTTCTTCGCCTTTTTCAATCGCTTCTTTATTTTTGGCTTCAGCCGCTTTATTGTGGTATAAAATATCCCGAACAAAGTGAAAAGCACCCATCAAATTGGCGTGATCGGTCATTGCCACAGCAGGCATTTTTTGCTGCGAAGCCGCTTTAACCAATGCTGCAACGCTAATAGTAGATTGCAAAACCGAAAACTGAGTATGATTGTGCAAATGCACAAAATCAGAATCTATTAATATTTGTTTGTTATCCGAAAGTTCTTGTTTCGAAATGGTCGCCGTTTGTTGACCGCCTAATTGCTGCCTAATTTTATCTGAAGCTTCCTTTAAATTGATATGCTGCAACCCGATGAGTTGAATTTCACGTGGATTTTTTAATTGGAAATCCTCGAAATATTCTTGTTCAACTTGTAAATCATTTTTGGTAAAAACTTCGGTACGAATCAATTCGAAAAAGCAACGCGTGGTTGCCTCAACATCGGCGGTGGCGTTGTGTGCTTCCGCAAAAGGTTTGTTGAAAAGATATTGATGTAATTCGGTTAATGTTGGGAGTTTGAATTTTCCACCACGACCACCGGGCAATTTCAATAAAGAGGCGGTAACTTCGGTACAAGTGTCCAAAATCGGCATCGAACCCATTGGACTTTCGATACCCAATCTATAAAATTCGCAACCCATAATATTGATATCAAAACCTAGATTTTGACCCACAATAAATTTAGTTTTCGATAAAGCAATGTTGAACTTTTCTAAAACTTCGGCCAATGGAATACCTTCGGCTTCGGCCAATTCGGTTGAAATACCGTGAATTCTCTCGGCATCATACGGAATATTAAATCCCTCAGGTTTCACTAAATAATCCTGATGCTCGATGACTCTTCCCATAGCATCGTGGAGCTGCCAAGCGATTTGAATACATCTTGGCCAGTTGTCCGTGTCGGAAATGGGCGCGCCCCAACGCTTGGGTAATCCTGTAGTTTCGGTATCGAATATTAAGTACATAATTGCAAATGAAGTAATTGTAATTTTCTAAAATTACAAAAAGTGAATTTCAAAATTAGTTTATTTTTAAGCTAAAAGGAAAGGGAAGTTATTAACATTTACTCTACAGCGAATCAATTACTGACAGAAAAGATATATTTAATTTCTAATTTAATTAACTTCGTTTTACGAAACTCTAAAAAATGAAATCAATTCAACTATTATTAGCCATTATTATGTTGACAGTAAGCAATAACGCTATAGCACAAACTATGACAAAAAAACAAAAAGATGCTGAAAAAATATTTATAAATAATGCTGATGAAGCTTTGCAAATGATGAAACAAGAAGCTTTACGAATGAATATAAAAGGGGCTGGTTTAGTGTGCTTCATTCCAGGTGACCAGACTCAATCTTGGATATCAAAAATGATAATTGCAGGAGCTAGTGGCAATGAAGGTTATAATTTTATTGCTATTGCATATTCTAAAGCAAGTGAAATGGCCGAAACTTTACAAAATAGCGGAAGTAAAGTCAGACCTGTAAAGGTGGGAGAATTCGATTATATTGGAGGTGTCATTAAAAAAATTGATTCTGGATACCTTTTGTCTACATTTTCCGGTGCTTCTGGCGAAGATGATTTAGCAGTTTCTAAGAAAGCAATGGATTGGATAAGTACAAAATTCAAATAGCATTCTCCTAATAATATTAAAAAAACAATTATGAAAAAAAACATACCCGATAATTCCAGACGGAAATTTATATTTACCGTTGGTATTTCAGCAATAGGCTTGCCCCTACTTTCATCATTTGGCAGCCTTGACGATTTAATCAGTAATAAGAAAAAATTAGGCATAGCATTAGTCGGTTTGGGCAAATATGCTGCCGAACAATTAGCTCCAGCTTTACTGCAAACTGAGGATTGCTATTTAGCTGGAATTGTTACTGGTACACCATCAAAAATCCCTATTTGGAAAGAAAAATATAATATCCCAGACAAAAATATTTATAATTATGAAAATTTTGATAGTATAAAAAACAATCCCGATATTGATATTGTATATATTGTATTGCCTAATTCAATGCACGCCGAATATACCATAAGAGCCGCCGAGGCAGGAAAAGATGTTATTTGCGAAAAACCAATGGCTATATCTGTTGCAGAGTGCGATCAGATGATTGCAGCCTGTAAAAAAGCTGGTAAGTCACTATCTATCGGCTATCGTTTGCACTTTGATCCTTATCATTTGGAAATGGTAAAAATGGGAACTCAAAAAAAATATGGCGAAATAAAAAAAATGAAAGCTGCTTTCGCATTTGAGGCACCTAAAAAAAACTGGTGGCGATTGGATAAAAAATATGCCGGCGGAGGTCCATTGATGGATTTGGGAATATATTGTTTACAAGGAATAATCTACACCACTGGAATGATACCAATTGCTGTAACTGCCCAAAGTCCTCCTGTAAGTAATAAAGGAATATTTATAGACGTCGAAGAAACAATAACATGGCAAATGGAAATGCCAAATGGAGCAATTGCTGAATGCAGAACTAGCTATTCTGGCGAATATCAAAACTTTTTGAAAGCCGAAACCGACAAAGGTTGGTTTGAGCTAAATCCTGCTTTTAGCTATGATGGTATAAAAAGCAGCACCTCTGATGGTAAAAAACTACAATTTTCAAAATTTTCACAACAAGCAAAGCAAATGGATGGTATTGCCATATCAATAAAAAACAATCAAGAAAGTATTGTGCCAGGAGAAATGGGACGCAGAGATATGAAAATTATTGAAGCCATATACAAAGCAATGAATACAGGGAAAAGAGTTGCAATTGAATGGTAATTAATGAATGGGATTTTCAAATTTTGTCAAGCAAATACCCTTTGAAAATTACATAAAGTAATCTCTATGGACAACAATAAAAATTTATAAATGAAAAAAATTATTTCAATTTCCATTATAGGGCTTCTTTTTTTAAGTTTTTGTAAAAAACCACAAACTACTGTTTATAAAACTATTGGAACTATTGAAAGGTATGATTCCAAATTGGACGAAATCATTTCTCCAAATGCTAAAATAGAAATCATTTCTGAGGGGTACAAATGGAGTGAAGGCTGTTTATGGATAGAAAAGCATAAAATGCTTCTCTTTAGCGATGTTCCTGCCAACACAGTTTATCAATGGACCGAAAAAGAAGGGACAAAAGTGTATTTAAAACCAAGTGGTTATACTGGAGCAAAGCCAAGTACAAGTAGGGAGCCTGGAAGCAATGGATTGACATTAGACAACAATGGTAATCTTATTTTGTGCCAACACGGCAATAGACAAGTTGTGAGAATGAACGCACCTCTTCATAAACCAAATCCTGAATTTACATCGTTGATAAGTAATTATAATGGTAAAAAGTTAAGTAGTCCTAACGATTGCGTTTATAGTAGTAAAGGGGAGTTGTATCTAACAGATCCTCCTTATGGCTTACCCACACAAGGTGATTCAGATGCATTAAAAGAAATCAAATTTAACGGAGTTTATAAAGTCAAAAAAGACGGTAGTGTAATAGTATTGACCGATAGTATAAATAGACCTAATGGCATTGCTTTGTTTCCCGACGAGAAAAGAGTAATAGTCGCCAATAGTGATCCTATAAAACCAAACTGGTATGTATGGGACATTAAAGACGATCAACTAACCAACGGGAAATTATTTTACAGCACCATTGGTCACGACAAAACATGGAAAGGATTACCTGATGGATTAAAAATTGACAAAAACGGTAATGTTTTTGCAACAGGGCCAGGTGGTTTATACATTTTTAATAAAGAAGGGAAAAAACTTGGAATAATACGCCTAGACAATCCAACAAGCAACTGTGCATTAAGTCAAGATCAAAAAACATTATATATTACCAACAATAGCTATGTATTGAGGGTAAAAATGAGATAGTTTTAAGAATCCTTTTTTGTTTCTTCTGATATTTAGTGAGAATGAATTTGTCAAAAAATTCTTCATATCCAATTTTAAAAAGGCATTGATTTTCTAAATAGAAAATCAATGCCTTTTTGAGGTTAGATTTTCAACACAAATCAAAATATCTATTTTTTGGATGTCGTAGTATTTTATCAAAAAAAATGGTCTATTTCATATTAAAAACATCCATTTTACTTCATTTTCTTGGAACTTAAAAAGCCGAAAAGCAGTTTCTTAAGACAACTAAACAAAAGCAATCAAAGCAATATCGTTATTAATTATTGCCTAAATTTCGCATTTCCTTAAACTATTTACAATCAAAACCCTCATTTGTATTATAATTTTACTAAAATCATAAACTTAAAAAATCCTTATGATAACACCTATAAGAATGACACCATTAAAAACAAAGTCGAAATAAAAATGCAACCATAAATCCCTAACTGCGAAACAGAAGCTGTAAAGTGTTGTAAAACCGTTTTGGGTATCGTATATAAGTTAATAATAAAATTGACAACTTTATTTCTTTTTTTAAATTTGCCTCCATTGTTCTAAAAAACAGAAACACATTTAATAAAAATAGTTAAAAATGAGTACTACATTATTCGACAAAGTATGGGATTCGCACGTGGTGCGTAAAATTGAAGATGGACCAGACGTGTTTTTTATTGATCGTCATTTCATTCACGAAGTTACAAGTCCTGTTGCTTTTCTAGGTTTAAAAGGAAGAGGCATCAAGGTTTTGTACCCTGAGCGTACTTTTGCCACTGCCGATCACAACACGCCAACTATAAACCAACACTTACCTGTTGCTGATGCTTTATCTGCTAATCAATTGAAAGCATTAGAAGATAACGCCGCAGAATATGGCATTTCTCACTGGGGATTAGGTCACCAAAAAAATGGAATTGTACACGTAGTAGGGCCTGAAAATGGAATTACTTTACCAGGTGCAACTATCGTTTGTGGAGATTCCCACACTTCTACTCACGGTGCTTTTGGAGCGATTGCCTTTGGTATCGGAACTTCTGAGGTAGAAATGGTTATGGCTACTCAATGTATTATGCAGCCAAAACCAAAGAAAATGCGTATCAACGTAAACGGAACTTTGAGTAAAGGTGTAGGGCCAAAAGATGTGGCTTTGTATATTATTTCAAAATTGACTACTTCTGGAGGTACAGGATATTTTGCTGAATATGCCGGAAATGTTTTTGAAGATATGTCTATGGAAGGTCGTATGACTGTGTGTAACCTTTCTATCGAAATGGGTGCTCGTGGTGGTATGATTGCTCCTGACCAAAAAACTTTCGATTTCCTAGAAGGAAGATTATATGCTCCAAAAGGAGAAGCTTGGACAAAAGCAGTGGAGTATTGGAAAACTCTAAAAACCGATGCTGATGCCGTTTTTGATGCTGAATTGAATATTGATGCAGCAGATATCGAACCAATGATTACTTATGGAACCAATCCTGGAATGGGAATTGGTATCTCTAAACATATTCCTAGTGCTGACCAAGTAGAAGGTGGCGAGGAAACTTATAAAAAATCTTTGGCTTACATGGGCTTCGAAGAAGATGATGTAATGATTGGAAAACCAATTGATTTCGTTTTCTTAGGAAGTTGTACCAATGGTCGTATCGAAGATTTTAGAGCTTTTACAGAAATTGTAAAAGGTAGAAAAAAAGCAGACAATGTTACTGCTTGGTTAGTTCCGGGTTCTCACGTTGTTGAAGCACAAATCAAAGAAGAAGGTTTATTGGATATTCTTACTGAAGCTGGTTTTGTATTGCGTCAGCCAGGTTGTTCCGCTTGTTTGGCAATGAACGATGATAAAGTTCCTGCCGGAAAATATGCAGTAAGTACATCCAACAGAAACTTCGAAGGTCGTCAAGGTCCAGGTTCAAGAACTTTGTTAGCTTCGCCAATTATGGCAGCAGCTGCAGCAGTTACCGGAAAATTAACTGATCCAAGAGATTTGTTTTAATTGAATGACAATTTCAATTTCAATGACAATTTCAAAAAAGAATTAAAAATAAAAAGGTTTTAACTATTTATGATTTATTTCCCTTGATGGAAAATCTGAATTCTGAAATCTAAAATCTAAAATTACAATGGCATACGATAAATTTAATATCCTTACGAGTAGTGCAGTGCCACTACCAATAGAAAACGTAGATACCGATCAAATCATCCCAGCTCGTTTCTTGAAAGCGACAAAACGTGAAGGCTTTGGAGACAACCTTTTCCGTGACTGGAGATACAACGGAGACAATACTCCAAAAGCAGACTTTGTATTAAACGACAAAACCTACAGCGGAAAAATTCTTGTTGGAGGAAAAAACTTCGGTTCAGGTTCTTCAAGAGAGCACGCAGCTTGGGCGGTTTATGATTACGGTTTTAGAGCTGTGGTTTCTTCTTTCTTTGCAGACATATTCAAAGGAAACTGTTTGAATATTGGTGTTTTGCCAGTACAAGTGAGTCCTGAATTTTCAGAAACTATTTTCAAAGCTATCGAAGCAGATCCAAACACACAATTGGAAATCAATTTGCCGGAACAAACCATTACTTTATTGGCTACCGGACAAAAAGAATCTTTCGATATCAACGGATACAAAAAGAACAATATGTTGAATGGTTTTGACGATATCGATTATTTACAAAACATCAAAGGAGATATTGTAGCATTTGCTGACAAACTTCCTTATTAAAAATTGCTCCATCATTATTATGATTCGTTCCAATAGTGGAACATTTTGTAAAAATATTGGAAAAATAAAAAGTTGTAAAAATGAAATCTACCTTATTAGAAATTCAACAGCGTTTTGATAATGATGTAGAACGTTTTTCAAATTTGGAAACAGGTCAAATAAGTACTGTTGATGCGACTTTAAGTTTAGAATTATTAACTCAAATTGCCGCTTCGGTTTGCCCGAATGCAAAATCAGTATTAGATTTGGGTTGTGGCGCAGGAAATTTTACGCTTAAATTACTCGATTTGATTCCAGATTTAGATTGCACATTGGTAGATTTAAGCTTGCCAATGTTGGACAAAGCTAAAGAACGAATTGCCAAAGTTTCACAAGGGAAAATTTCAACAGTTCAAACTGATTTTTTGAATTTGCAATTGCCCGCCGAAACATTTGATATTGTGGTTACAGGAGCAGCGATGCACCATCTAAGAACTGATGAAGAATGGGAAACTGTTTTTACAAAAATATTTAAAAGCCTCAAAAAAGGAGGTTGCTTCTGGATTTCGGATTTGATTTTGCACGACAATCCTGCAATCAATCAATTGATGTGGAAACGATATGCTGATTATTTGGAAGGCATTGGCGGTAAAGCCTATCAAAAAAATGTATTTGCATACATCGACAAAGAAGATACACCGAGATCAGTGATGTATCAATTGGATTTAATGAAAAAAATAGGGTTTTCAACCGTAGATGTTTTGCATAAAAACAGCTGTTTCTCCGTATTTGGAGGAATAAAATAATAATAAATCAAGTATTACACTTTGCTTTAGCATCAAATTTAAAATGGAAAAAAGAAAAATTGAAATAATGGATACGACGCTTCGCGATGGGGAACAAACCTCGGGAGTATCGTTTTCTGCAGCAGAAAAATTAACCATTGCCCAATTGTTGCTCGAAGAATTACATATAGATAGAATCGAAATTGCTTCGGCACGAGTGAGCGAAGGCGAATTTCAAGCCGTAAAAGGAATCACAGCTTGGGCAAAAAGCAAAGGATATTGCGATAGAATTGAGGTTTTATCATTTGTCGATGGAGGGATCTCTATCGAATGGATGAAAAAAGCGGGTACAAAAGTTCAGAATTTATTGACCAAAGGTTCGATGAATCATTTGACGCATCAATTAAAAAAAACGCCGGAACAACATTTCACTGAAATTGCCGAAATTATTGCTTTGGCCAAAGAAAATGATATTGAAACCAATATTTATTTAGAAGACTGGAGCAATGGGATGCGCAATTCTCCCGAATATGTGTTTCAGTTTTTAGACTTTTTAGCCACTCAACCTGTCAAAAGGATATTATTGCCAGACACTTTAGGTGTGCTAATTCCATCACAAACATTTGAATTTATTTCGAAAATTAAACTAAAATATCCAAAAATTCATTTTGATTTTCACGCCCATAATGATTATGATTTAAGTGTTGCTAATGTCTTGGAAGCAGTAAAAGCAGGTATCAATGGCTTGCATGTTACCGTAAACGGAATGGGTGAACGAGCTGGAAATGCTCCAATAGAAAGTGTGGTTGCGGTATTAAACGACTTTATGCCCGAAGTGAAAATCAATGTAAAAGAATCCTCTTTGTACTCTGTGAGTAAATTGGTCGAGACTTTTACAGGTTATAGAATCCCAGCCAACAAACCTATTGTAGGTGACAATGTATTTACTCAAACAGCAGGAATTCACGCTGACGGAGACAATAAAAACAATTTATATTTTAATGATTTGCTTCCGGAGCGTTTTGGCAGAAAACGAAAATATGCCTTAGGAAAAACATCAGGAAAAGCTAATATCGAAAAAAATCTTCAGGAATTAGGATTACAACTCAATCAAGAAGATTTGAAATTGGTTACTCAAAGAATCATTGAGTTGGGCGACAAAAAAGAAACAGTTACCAAAGAAGATTTGCCCTATATTATTTCCGATGTTTTGGACAGTCAAACCTATGAAGACAAAATCGTCATTGAGTCTTATGTGTTAGTTCACTCTAAAGGAATGCGACCATCAACGACACTTTGTTTGAAAATTGACGGAGAAATCATCGAAGAAAATGCTCAGGGAGACGGGCAATTTGATGCTTTTATGAATGCTTTGACCAGAATATACAAAAGCAAAAAAATGACATTGCCAAAACTGATTGATTACGCCGTTCGAATTCCACCCGGAAGTAGTTCGGATGCGCTTTGCGAAACGATTATCACTTGGACTAATGGCAAAAAAGAATTCAAAACCAGAGGATTGGATTCAGATCAAACTGTTGCAGCAATCAAAGCAACTCAAAAAATGTTGAATATAGCAACAGCTTAAAATATAATTGCAATAACAAACAGAAAAAAGATTAATACCAATAAAGCAAAAAATATAAATAATGAAATTTAACATTGCCCTTTTAGCCGGAGACGGAATCGGACCAGAAGTAGTTAATGAAGCTGTAAAAGTTTCGAATGCTATTGCCAAAAAATTCAATCACGAAATCACTTGGACACCTGCATTGACAGGAGCTTGCGCCATAGACGCCGTTGGAGTTCCTTATCCTGACGAAACTCACGAAATCTGTATGAAAGCCGATGCGGTTCTTTTTGGCGCTATCGGACATCCAAAATACGACAATGACCCAAGCGCTCCTGTAAGACCAGAGCAAGGATTATTGTTGATGCGTAAAAAATTAGGTTTGTTTGCCAATGTACGTCCAACCTTTACCTTCCCATCTTTGATTGACAATTCTCCTTTAAAAAGAGAAAGGATTGAAGGAACGGATTTAGTTTTCTTAAGAGAATTAACCGGAGGAATTTATTTTGGTGAAAAAGGAAGAAAAGACGGTGGCGAAACGGCTTTCGACAACTGTGTTTATACCAGAGCCGAAGTACAACGTTTGGCTAAAAAAGGTTTCGAATTGGCCATGACACGTTCTAAAAAATTGTGTTGTGTGGACAAAGCCAACGTTTTGGAAACATCACGTTTGTGGAGAGAAACCGTTCAAGCTATGGAAAAAGATTATCCAGAAGTGACCGTTTCTTACGAATTTGTTGATGCTGTTGCGATGCGTTTAGTTCAATGGCCAAATTCTTATGACGTATTAATTACTGAAAATTTATTTGGTGATATTTTGACTGACGAAGCTTCGGTGATTTCAGGTTCAATGGGATTAATGCCGTCAGCCTCTGTTGGAGAACATACTTCATTATACGAACCAATCCACGGATCTTATCCACAAGCTACAGGATTGAACATTGCTAATCCATTGGCTACAGTTTTATCAGCAGCAATGATGTTTGAAGATGCTTTTGGATTAAAAGAAGAAGCAGAAGCAATTAGAGCCGTAGTCAACAAATCATTAGAACAAGGAATTGTTACCGAAGATTTAGTTGCAAAAGGAGCCAAAGCATATTCAACTAGCGAAGTTGGAGATTGGTTGGTTGCTAATTTATAATTTATTTAGAATTATCAAGATTTGACAACTTTCAAAAAGTTGTCAAATCTATTTTAAGGTATAAGCAAACAAAAAAGGTGTCAATTTACATTGACACCTTTTTTTATATGATTGAAAAAAATATTAATATCTTCCTCTGTCTCCACCTCCACGGTTATCTCCACCACGGCTGTTTCCACCACCATAACCTCCGCGAGAATCTCCACCACGGTTGTTATTAAAACTTCTTCTTTCGCCTTCTGGTTTTGGCTCGGACTTATTCACTACGATAGCACGACCTTGAACAGTCGCTCCGTTTAACTCATCAATTGCTTTTTGAGCTTCTTCATCACTTGGCATTTCAACAAAACCGAATCCTTTACTTCTTCCAGTAAATTTATCAGTAATAATTTTTACAGAATCAACTGCACCGTAAGCCTCGAAAGACTCTCTTAAATCTGCTTCCTCAATACTGAACGGAAGGCTTCCAACAAAAATATTCATATGTACTTATTTAGTATAATTGGTACAAATGTAGTCTTATTTTTTCTAATCTACTACACATTAGCTTATTTATGATTTTTTTATTAAAATCAGGGCAATGTAGGAATCGAAGTTTTTAAAGATGTGGAAGGAGAAATAGGGATTCTATAAAAATGACCATATTGAAAATTCAAAATTGGTCCCGCCAAAGGATTATCATAGATATTCTCTGCATTGAATTTAAAAGTTCCTGTTACTGTATTATTTACAGCATCATATTCAGTAATCACAATTTGTCCTTCTCCAATTTCAAATCCTGTCGAAAAAGTAATTGTTCCGCTAGCATCCTTCAAAACATAAGAAGCTTTATTCAAATCACTCACCCCTAAAGAATATGTTTCTGGATTTGCAGCAGTTGTTTTCAAAGTTACGACCTCGTTTCTTGTGTAGGCTTCAATTATTAATGAACCTCCAGAGCCAATTGAGGCTTTAGCATCAACAGCTCTCCAAAACACGTTGTCTTTCTGACCCTCAAAGGCAGGATTATTAAATTCAACCTCGGTAGTACAAGAAATAAAAGCAATGAATAAAAATAAATATAGAAACTGTTTTTTCATAAATGTAAATTTTGATTTTTCAATGGTCATTTATGGCATCGCTTTTATTTATTGATGTTTGTTTTCAACAAACTCGTTTTTAGTGGCGATTTCATAATAAGAGACATTTATCCACACAAAAGTATATTATTTTGATTTAAAAACGGAAATAGAACTGAAAATTCACATCGAAAATCGACATAATACAGTGTCATTCATTAAAATACAAATCGAATTAGTATTTATTGATAAAAAGTGTATCTTTGCACCCTTAATTAATCGAGGTCGAGTACCTCAAAATTTAATCATTAGATTATGTCAGTAAAAATTAGATTACAAAGACACGGTAAAAAACAAAAACCGTTTTACTGGGTTGTAGCAGCAGATGCTCGCTCAAAAAGAGATGGTAAATACCTAGAAAAAATTGGTACTTACAATCCAAACACAAACCCTGCAACTATCGAATTGAACTTGGATAGCGCAGTAAAATGGTTGCACAATGGTGCTCAACCAACTGATACAGCAAAAGCAATTCTTTCTTACAAAGGAGCTTTATTGAAACACCACCTTGATGGAGGTATTCGTAAAGGAGCTTTGACTCAAGAACAAGCTGACGCAAAATTAGCTGCTTGGTTAGAAGCTAAAGCTGGAAAAGTTGATGCTAAAAAAGAAGGTTTAACAAAAGCGCAAGCTGATGCTAAAGCCAAAGCTTTCAAAGCGGAACAAGATGTAAATGCAAAACGTTTAGCTGCTGCTGCAAAAGCTGAAGCTGATGCTATTGCTGCTGCAACTCCTGCTGTAGAAGAAGAAGTTGCTGAAGTTGAAGCTGCTACTGAAGAAGTAACAGAAGAAGCTCCTGCTGCTGAAGAAACACCAGAAGCATAATTTTAGAAGGCGAAAATGCGTAAAGAAGATTGTTTCTATTTAGGTAAAATAGCCAAAAAATTTAGTTTCAAAGGGGAAGTCCTAGCCTATTTAGACACGGACGAACCTGAGTTATACGAAAACTTGGAATCAGTGTTTGTTGAATGCAACAAACACTTGGTTCCTTTTTTTATAGAAACTAGCTCGCTACACAAAAACGATTTCCTCAGAATTCGTTTTGAAGATGTAAACACCGAAGAAGAAGCCGATGCTTTACTCGGAAATGATTTATATCTTCCCTTAAAAATGTTACCAAAACTTACTGGTAACAAATTCTATTTCCACGAAGTAATTGGTTTTGAAGTAGAAGACAAACGTCTGGGATATGTTGGAGAAATTCAATCCATCAACGACACCACGGCTCAACCGCTTTTTGAAGTATTAAAAGACGGAGCAGAAATCCTCATTCCGATGATTGATCATTTCTTGGTTAAAGTAGATCGCGAAAATAAAAAAATCATCATGGATTTACCAGAAGGGTTGATTGAAATGTATCTTTAATAAAATTTTTGAACCATTAAGAAATTAAGGTTCATTAAGTTTTTTTCTTAAAACCCTTAATTTTCTTAATGGTTTAATTTTTAAAATATTCATTTTGTCTAAATTCCAATTCAAACAATTTTCTCTTGAACAAGACCGAACGGCAATGAAAATTGGAACCGATGGTGTTTTGCTTGGTGTTTGGACTCCAATTGAAAATAATCCTTTCAGTATTTTAGACATTGGAACCGGAACCGGAATAATTGCGTTAATGTTGGCACAAAGAAGTTCGGCAGATCAAATTGATGCTTTGGAAATTGACGAAGAGGCCTACGAACAAGCTACAGATAATTTCGAAAATTCCCCTTGGAATGACCGCTTGTTTTGTTTTCACGCCGGTTTAGATGAATTTGTCGAAGAACCCGAAGACGAGTACGATTTAATTGTTTCCAATCCTCCTTTTTATAGCGAAGATTACAAATCTAGTAGCGACCAACGCGATTTGGCGCGTTTTCAAGATGCAATGCCTTTTGAAGATTTGATAGAAGCAGCCGCTTTATTACTTTCAGAAAACGGAATCTTCTCCGTAATTATTCCTTTCAAGGAAGAGTCAACTTTCTTGGCTCTTGCCAATGAATACGAATTATTCCCTCTAAAAATTACCCGCGTAAAAGGAACTCCAACCTCCGAAACTAAACGCAGTCTTTTGGCTTTTAGCCGAAATGAAAATACCAACTTCCCTATTGATGAATTAATCATCGAAACTGCACGACATATTTATACTCCAGAATACATCGCATTGACTAAGGATTTTTATTTGAAGATGTAATTTACAACAATCTCTTTTTTAGATAATTCTATTTTAGTTAACGAATAATTTCTTAAATTTGAAATTAACTAGCGACAAATAGCTACCTAACTTGTAATTAAAAAAATATTGATTTATGATAACAAAGAAAGCATACGAATTAGAAGTCGGCGATGCAATAATATGTTTCAAAAAATATTTTGTAATAGATTGGATTGACCCCGAATTTATAAATGAAGAGGTAATGACATTATATGATGATAACGTAGATCAATCAGATATCAAACCTGAACATTGCAAATATTCTTTTTTTGATGA
>DAORUG010000002.1:0-51950 GCA_035433125.1 Flavobacterium sp. | reverse complement strand
ACCTGGAGTGACTGTACAAATTGAAATTATTATAGGTTGTACTATCAGCAAAAACATTGCTATTATCAGTAGCTGAATAATCGGTATAAATGTTTACATCGCTTATTTTGAATATCTTGAAAGGCTCCGTTTTTGTGCTGTCTTTATCTTGAAAGGAATAATCGTTGATAATTAAATTGACATTTACTTTTTTGTTATTGTTTAGGGTATCTAAATCGAAAGTCACATAATTAGGCTGAAAATTATACACTCCTTGATTTCTGAAATGTGTAGTAATTCGTTCTTTTTCATCCTCAAAATCTTTGGTATTATATTGTTTTCCTGATTTTATAAAAGAATTGGAAATCCTTGTTTGATATAATGAATCAAGAGCAGGTGTTTGGATTTTAGTTGTTAATGTATCTATCGAAAAAGGAGTACTGGTTGTAATAGTATATTTTATTTTAGCTTTTTTGGCACTGAGACTATCCAATTTGTAGTTTGCTTTGACATTAAAAAAACCTTTATTAAAATAATAGTATTCAATTTTCGAAATAGATTTGCTAGTTCTTACTGTATCAACAATAACTGGAGGTTCGCCTGTTTTCTTTAAAAAATTATCGATTCCTTGATACCAAAAAGATTGCCCCAAACGATCGACTTGTTTTGCCGATAACCATTTAGACATTCGTTCGTATTTTCCGGGGTGATTTGTAAATTTAGCTTGATAAACAGAATCTGGATTTGGGGTCGCAAGGTTAAATAAATTCAATCGCAATTTATACCCAAGAAACGTTGAATTGGGTTTTTGATACAATTGATTGGTAATATCTTCGCTCTTTGAGGCTTTGCCATTTACTAAAATTTCATTTTTAGTTAGACGTTGCTTGCCGTTTGGAACTCGTTTTTCGGCATCACAAGCCGAGATAATTATTCCAATTACAATAAATGTTGCTATTTTTGTGCTAATCTTTTTCAAATGCTGAGAGATATTTAATTCAAAAGTACATTATTTTATGCTTAGTAAAAACCAAATAAAGCTAATTACGAGTTTGCAACAAAAAAAACAGCGATTTGCCCATCAATTGTTTTTTGCCGAAGGGATAAAAGGGATTCAAGAATTATTGGCATCCAATTTCGAATTGGTTCATTTGTACACCACACAAAACGATTTTGATGAAGTTTCGAATGATAAAAAAGTACTTTTAGACGAACATGAATTGAAAAAAATCACCGCATTGGCAACGCCTAATACTTGTTTAGCAGTGTTTAAAATCCCAAACGAAAAAAAAATAATAGAATCCGGATTAATTCTAGCACTCGATTCTATTCGTGATCCGGGCAATCTAGGAACCATTTTGCGATTGTGTGACTGGTTTGGCATTGGTCAATTAATTTGTTCCAAAGAAACGGTTGATATTTACAATCCAAAAGTGGTTCAAGCCACAATGGGTTCGATTGCCAGAGTCAATGTAAATTATATTGATTTAGAAACTTTTATCAGCCAAACCCAATTACCCGTTTTCGGAACTTTTATGGATGGAACCAATATTTATAAAACTGATTTGCCTCATGAAGGAATCATTATTATGGGCAATGAAGCCAATGGAATTTCACCAGAAATAGAAAAATTAATAAAAAATAGACTTACAATTCCTCGTTTCGGAACACTACAAAAAACCGAAAGTTTGAATGTGGCCACTGCCACTGCTGTTATTTTGAGTGAATTTCGCCGAGGATGATTTTTGTGATTCGTTTTTTCTTTAACTGAAAACTAAATTTCTGACCACTTTCTATTAGTGGAAAGAAAAATTAATAAAAACTGCTCGCGTTTTCATAGATTCAATATTGCCAGTCCAAGGACTGTCAGGATTATTATCACGAATTAATTCGTCGTTTAGTCCAAAAACACCTCTAATTGAAGGCGAAAAAATGAAGTATTCCGAAAAAATATCGATACCAAAACCCAACTCATAATTAGTTGTCCAAGATTGTACTCTAAAACTGTCTTCATAATTATCGTCTATCGATTTGGCATTGCTAGAAAGGTTTAAAGTTGCCGAAACACCACCCAATAAATAAGGTCTGACATTTCCTGTTCTAAGCGAGGAAAATTTAAGTAACAGCGGAAAATGAAGATTTGTACTGTTGACTTCTCTTAATTTATCTGAATACGAAGGTGTTGTTGGAAAATAACTTTCAGGATATTGCAAATCTCTTTTCGTATAATACAACCCAGGTTCAAACCTCAAATTGACATGTTCATGAAGTCTCAAATCAGCGATAAGACCCACATCGAAACCCGTGCTTGTTTTAACTTGAATGTCTTCGCCAACCGTTTTATAATCTATTTTGAAATCATAGGCATTAAAGCCTAAATAAAATCCAAAATATAATGTTTGTTGTTGAAAATTTTCTAGATTTATAATTGGGTCTTTGCCAAAAAGCTTATTTGGATTTTGTGCAAATCCTTTTGAAGTAATGGCTAATAAAAGTATAACAACTATTTTTCTCATATTATTTTTTGGAAGCTGAATAAATTGTAGCCACGCCAAATGTTTGCGGCAAAGCAACTACATCTATAAACCCAATTTTTTTCAAAATATTGTTCAAAGCTTCCCCATAAGGAAAAGCCGCCGCCGATTCTGATAAATAACCGTAAGCTGCATCGTCTTTTGAAAACAATTTTCCAATGATTGGAAGTATATTTTTACTATAAAAAGTATAGCCTTGTTTGTATGGTGTTTTTTCTGGAATCGAAGTTTCGAGGATAACAAATAGGCCATTGGGTTTTAAAACCCTTAAAATTTCAGCCAATCCTTTTTCTAAATTTTCGAAATTCCTAACGCCAAAAGCTACCGTAATAGCATCAAAATAGTGGTCTTCAAAAGGCATATTTTCAGAATCAGCCAAAACCATTTCGATTCGTTGAGATAAGTTTTTATCTAGAATTTTTTGCTTCCCCACTTCGAGCATTCCTGCCGAAATATCCAGTCCTACAATTTTTTCGGCCTTAGTTTGCGCCATCAAAATTGCCAAATCTCCTGTTCCTGTTGCGATGTCCAAAATGGTTTTTGGATTAGTATCGGCTACCATTTTCAACACTTTTTTGCGCCATTTCACGTCAATTCCAAAAGAAATTACCCGATTGAGATTATCGTAATTGCCTGATATAGTATCAAACATTGAGGCAACTTGTTCCTTTTTGCTTAAAGTAGAATCTTTATAGGGTGTAATATTTTTTGACATGTTCTAAAATTTGAGGCAAAGGTAAACTAGATTTTTGGATAATAAATATTAATTATTTCGGTTCTACTGGGTTTTGTGTGAAAATCTAAAAAAATTAAAATTAATCCAGTAGACAACTCACAAATAAACCATTAAGAAAATTAAGAATCATTAAGAAAGACACAGCTTAATTGCCTTAATTATCTCAATGGTTTAAAATAAATGACTGAATGTTCACAACATTCATAGTAGGACTATTTTTCTAACGAATGTTTGAAAAGTGTAATCGTAAAGGTGTTTCTCGTCTTTTGGATTAAACACTTCAGAAGTTAATTCCCAGATTTCTGGGTCTATTTCAGGAAAATAAACATCAGCTTCGAACGAATGATGCACTCTTGTAATATCAAGCTGATCGGCTAAATGAATGGATTGTGAGTAAATTTCGCCACCACCAATAACAAATATATCTTCGTTTTTAGGACAAACAGCTATGGCTTTTTCTAAATCCTGAACCACAATACATCCCTCACAAACATACTCTTTTTGTCGAGTTATGATAACGTGAGTTCGGTTTGGGAGTGGTTTGGGAAAACTTTCAAAAGTTTTTCTTCCCATAATGATATGATGCCCAGAAGTAATTTCCTTAAATCGTTTGAAATCTTTGGGCAAATGCCAAAGTAAGTCATTGTTCTTGCCAAGAGCATTGTTTTCGGCAACAGCCGCAATCAAAATTATCATTTGTTATTGAGGATTTTTAGAAGACTCTTCTTCTATTTGGTTTTGCAATTGGTCGATTTTATGTTTTTGCTTGCCAACTAACCGGTCAATTTGGTCTCGTTCCCAGTTTTTATTCATAAAACGATCCGTAATAAACACTTTTATAAAATGTAAAACAAAAAGGAAAAACCAAAATGTGATTACCCAAATAGCCCAATTTGCCGTTATTCCAAAAATTGCAAAATGATTGGAAATAAACATAAATATACTTCCCAAAATTAGTAGGACAAAATGAAAATAAAGTCCTTTTTTTTGTTTCAGCCTTTTTCTGGCGTATTCGTATTGTTCGTGTTGTTCTTTTTCCACAATGCAAGATTTAGATTATAAAGATAAAAATAATTTTGCAATTTCATTATTTTTCATTCAATAATATTAAAAGAGAAAACGTTTTATAATTTTGAATTTGGAAATATATTTAATTTAAAATTAAGAATGTATTTTAATTTTGTGAAAATTTTTGTCATACTCATAAAACTTCACCTTAAACATTGAAAGCTCAAATATCTATTTTACATTTGCCCCATAATTCTAAAAATGAAATAGTTATGTCGATTAAGAAACAATTTATAAAAACAAAACCAGTTTGTAAAGTTACATTTTCGGTTGAAGCTAAAGAAGCAAATACCGCATCAGTTGTAGGAGATTTTAACAATTGGAATCCAGCTGAAGGAGAATTGTCAAAATTGAAAAACGGAACTTTTAAAGGTGTTTTTGATTTAGCAAAAGATGCCTCTTATGAATTTAAGTACTTAGTAGATGGTGTTTATGTAAACGACACCGAAGCTGATTCATACAAATGGAATGAATTTGCAGGAACTGAAAACGGTGTTTTAACTGTTTAACTCATAATAAAATCCGCTGAAAAGCGGATTTTATTCATTTTAAGCAAAATGGAAGCCGGTTTTATAATCCCGCTTTTATTTTTGCTATAACTTCATCATACTCTGAATCGGATAGTTTGGTTTTTTGTGGGTTCATTTCAAAAACACCTCCAAAACCATAACCTTCTTTGTATTTTGGAACTACGTGCATGTGAAGATGTGAAATAGAATCTGCATAAGCGCCATAATTTATTTTATCTGGGTTGAATGCCGCAGCTATAGCTTTTGCAGTAGTTGCAACATCCCGCATAAAGGCATTGCGTTGTTCATCGCTCAATTCGTGAAATTCGACGCCGTGATCTTTATAAACTACATTGCAGCGACCTGCATAGGATTGTTCTTTGAATAAGAATAATTGTGATACTTCTAAATCACAAATTTTAATCATTAAATGGTGTAAGGTTTCGTTGTTTTGACAATACAAACATTCTGAAACTGGGGTTGGCATATTGGTATTTTTTATATAAATAATTTTATACTTGATTTGTTTATTTTTATTGATAAAGATTGAAAATCTGCAGAATTGGGTTAGCAGCTTCCTTCATTTTTGTTGTTTTTTAATTGTTCAAGTCTTTTTAAAGCTTTAGGTAAATCATATTCCTGTTTTGGCAATTCTTCTACAAGTTCATAATTAAGAAATCTATATCTTTTTATTCCTGCGCCTTTGTCAAGTAAATTAAGTTCAGAACATTTTACACATTTAATTATGTCAAACTCAAAACTTGGAAAGTTATTATCTCTTTCTAATATAAAAGTTTCTAATTGAGCTTTACATTTTTTACATTCTGTATAAATAATCTCGTGTTTTTTTCTTGCATCTAACAACACTTTTTCAGAAAGCTTTTTTACAGCTTTTTCGTGGTCATAATCTTCAATTCCGTAAGTCCAAATATTCAATTTTTCATTAATATTTGGAATGTTTAAGATTTTAGCAATCTCATCAAAATAATCCACAACAAATTCATTTTCCTCTGTATCTAATTCCTCTGTTTTAATTTTGTTGAAATAATGTTCGAAAAGGTCTTCAATTTCTTTATCAGATTTTTTTATATTGGTTGCAGAAATTAAATTTGTTAGTAAATCATTAAAAGATTTTTCAAGCTTAATGCATAGACTTTTTTCAGAAGGATTTAATCCACGATTTTCCCACTCCTCAACAGAGAATTTTTCCTTGATTTTTAATTTTTCTAACTCTAAAACCCAATTATTCACAATTTTTTCTTTAAAGTTGATTCCAACTAGTTAATAGACTTAACAAAAATCACCGCAATCCATCTTCATTGTAGTTTTTTTATAGAAAAAAGTCAGGATTTATTTTTTTGAACTTGATATACAATTACACCGCAACACTTCCTTTTATAGCGTCGTGAGGCTCGTAATTTTCTAGTGTGAAATCTTCATAAGTAAATTCGAAAATATCTTTTACAGCAGGATTCAAAATCATTTTTGGTAATGATTTTGGTTTGCGAGACAATTGCAATTCGAGTTGCTCAAAATGGTTGTTGTAAATGTGTGCATCGCCAAAAGTGTGAATGAATTCGCCCACTTGCAAATCGCAAACTTGCGCAATCATCATAGTTAGCAAAGCATAAGAAGCAATATTGAACGGAACTCCAAGAAAAATATCGGCACTTCTTTGATACAATTGGCAAGACAATTTCCCGTCAGAAACATAAAATTGAAAGAAGGCGTGACAAGGAGGCAAAGCCGCTTTATTATTGGCTACATTTTTTGCAAATGATATTGAAGTATCTGGTAAAACACTCGGATTCCAAGCCGAAACCAGCATTCTACGACTATTTGGATTGGCTTTGAGTTCTTTGATAAGATCCGCAATTTGATCAATTTCTTCGCTGTTCCAATTGCGCCATTGGTGACCGTAAATCGGACCTAAATCCCCATTTTCATCTGCCCAAGCATCCCATATTTTTACGCCGTTGTCTTTAAGATATTTTGTATTTGTATCGCCTTTGAGGAACCAAAGCAATTCATAAATAATTGATTTTAGGTGTAACTTTTTGGTGGTCACCATCGGAAAACCATCGGCTAAATCAAACCGCATTTGGTAACCAAAAACACTTTTTGTTCCAGTTCCTGTTCTATCTCCTTTTTGATTTCCGTTTTCTAAAACGTGTTGTACTAAATCTAAATATTGTTTCATTCTTGGTTTAATCGGTTAATCGATTAATCGGTTAACCGATTAAACAATTTGTTATTATCTTTTAGAAATTTCGTCTCTGATTTTGGCGGCTTTTTCATAATCTTCCTGTTCAACTGCCTGTTCCAAAAGTTCATTTAATTCTTGCAAACTATGTTTTGAATAGGTTTCTCCAGATTGATTGCTTTCTTCATTCTGTTTGAAAGTTTCTGGATTTGAAAGCACATCTTCTATTTCTTGAGAATCCTTTTCGGGATTCAAAGGGTTTGATTTTAAGAAAATCCCCGCTTTATCTAATATGTTTTTATAGGTAAAAATAGGAGCGTTAAATCGCAAAGCCAATGCAATAGCATCCGAAGTTCTGGCATCAATTATTTCTTCGATTTTATCTCTTTCGCAAATGATACTCGAGTAAAAAACACCATCGACTAATTTATGGATGATAATTTGTTTGACCACAATATCGAAACGATCTGCAAAATTTTTGAATAAATCGTGAGTCAAAGGACGAGGTGGTTTTATTTCTTTTTCCAAAGCAATGGCTATCGATTGAGCTTCGAAAGCCCCTATGACAATTGGTAATTTCCTGTCACCATCGACTTCGTTCAATATCAAGGCATAAGCTCCATTTTGAGTTTGACTGTAGGATATTCCTTTTATTGATAATTTGACTAAACTCATGTTTTTAAGAGAAAAAGCACAATGTGCTTGTTTATATAATGTTAATTTTGATTAAAATAATGTGCAATTTTAATCAAAAAAAGCGGAACTAAAAAGCTACCTAAAGCAAAGATACGATTATCTTATTTTTAGGCAGCTATTTTGGTATTAGAATTATAAAATTTTTAATTCTGCTCTTTAAAAAGTTTTAGTTTTTCAATTAATCTTGGAACAACATCAAAGGCATCTCCTACAATTCCATAATCGGCAACTTTGAAAAAAGGCGCTTCAGGATCGGTATTGATAACTACTTTTACTTTCGACGAGTTGATTCCTGCAATATGCTGAATCGCTCCCGAAATTCCTACTGCAATATACAAATTAGAAGCTACTGGTTTTCCGGTTTGACCTACGTGTTCTGAATGAGGCCTCCAATCTAAATCGGATACTGGTTTTGAACAAGCCGTGGCAGCACCCAAAACTTCGGCTAATTCTTCGATCATTCCCCAATTTTCAGGACCTTTTAGACCACGTCCACCAGAAACCACAATATCGGCATCGGCAATAGATACTTTCCCTGAACCTTTTTCGACAGAGGCTACTTTAATTCCAAAATCATTGTCGCCAATAGTTGGATTAAAATCTTCTTGGGACAAATTGGATGCACTTTCGAAAATACCATAAGAGTTTTTGGCTAAGCCAATGATTTTTACATCACTGCTAATTTCGGTAATATTAAAAGCTTTATTCGAAAATGCACTTCGTCGAACTTGAAATGGAGAGGTGCTTACCGGCAATCCTACAACATTTGAAGCAAATCCGGCTTCGAGAGAAACGGCTACCAAAGGAGAAAGATAAATACTATCGGTAGTTGATGATAAAACTACAAGTTTCGCACCTTCTTTTTGAGCGGCTTGTTTAATAACATCAGCATAGGCTTTTGCCGAAAAACCAGATAATTTATCGTTGGTAACTTTCAAAACTTTATCGACACCGTATTTTGATAATTCCGAAACATCTCCTGTGTTTATGGTTACAGCTGTGACCGTTGTTCCCAAAGATTCCGCAACTTTTTTGGCATAAGAAGCCAATTCGAAAGCTACTTTTTTGAATTTTCCTTCTGCTGATTCTGCGTATATTAATATTGACATGTTTTTTTAGATTGCAGATTTTAGATTGCAGATTTCAGAATCTGGAAACTAAAAACTTGATTTATATTGTGTTTATAATTAACGATTTTAGATTTTTAAAGTAAGATGAATTTTTAGATTTTCACACTGCAATCTGCAATCTGCAATCTAAAATCTGCACTCTTAAATCACCTTAGCTTCGTTGTGTAATAAATTGATTAATTCGTCTATATTATCAGCTGAAATTAATTTTACTGCTGATTTTGGAGCTGGTTTTTCAAATTTGACAGCTTTAGTATTAACCGAAGCTTCGACCGGCTCTACAACTGTTAGCGTTTTTGTTCTAGCGGTCATAATTCCTCTCATATTTGGAATACGTAAATCTTTTTCTTCGACCAATCCTTTTTGACCACCAATTATAATAGGTAATGTGGTTGAAACAGTTTCTCTTCCACCATCAATTTCACGAATTGCTTTCACATTAGATCCATCAATAATTAAATCAGTGCAACAATTTATAAAATTATATCCCAAAACTCCTGCAATCATTCCTGGTACCATTCCACCATTATAATCCAAAGATTCTTTTCCTGCAATGACGATGTCGTACCCGCCATTTTTTATGACTTCGGAAAGTTGTTTCGCAACAAAGAAACTGTCAGTTGGATTGGCGTTTACACGAATGGCATCATTGGCTCCAATAGCTAGTGCTTTTCTTAAGGTTGGTTCTGTCTCAGCTCCGCCAACATTAACAACAGTAATTGTTGCGGCTTGCTGTTCTTGAAACCAAATGGCACGAGTCAATCCAAATTCATCGTTTGGATTAATTACAAATTGAACCCCGTTGGTGTCAAATTGAGAGTCATCATTGGTGAAATTAATTTTTGAAGTCGTATCAGGAACGTGACTAATGCAAACTAATATTTTCATAATTAAGTGTTTTATTTTCTAAAATTGCTGCACAAAATTAGAATATTAATTTGAATATTATACTATGCACGCATAATATTTTTTATAATTATATCGTTTTCGCTAGCCTTTTATGTTTCTTAAAATTTTTAAATTCCATTTTTTAAAAAAGGATTCCATTTTTTAAACTAAAAATATGCCTTTAAGTGATTTAAAATATTTATTTTTGCCGTTCGAAATTTACAGAACATTATGAAAACAATGAGAACGATACAATTTAGAGAAGCCATTTGTGAGGCGATGAGCGAAGAAATGCGACGCGATGAATCAATATACCTTATGGGTGAAGAAGTTGCTGAATATAATGGTGCTTACAAAGCTTCTAAAGGTATGCTTGCTGAATTTGGCGAAAAAAGAGTGATTGACACTCCTATTGCTGAACTTGGTTTTACCGGAATTGCAGTTGGATCTGCGATGAATGGTTGCCGACCAATTGTAGAATATATGACTTTCAACTTTTGTTTGGTAGGAATTGACCAAATTATAAATAATGCTGCCAAAATGCGTCAAATGACAGGAGGACAATTTAATGTTCCTATTGTTTTTCGTGGACCAACAGCCTCTGCCGGACAACTTGGAGCAACACACTCACAAGCTTTGGAAAATTGGTTTGCCAACACTCCTGGTCTAAAAGTGGTAGTTCCTTCGAATGTTTATGATGCTAAAGGACTTTTGAAATCGGCTATTCGTGATAATGATCCTGTAATTTTTATGGAATCAGAACAAATGTATGGTGACAAAGGAGAAGTTCCTGAAGGAGAATACACCATTCCAATTGGTGTTGCCGATGTAAAAAGAGTGGGAACAGATGTAACTATCGTTTCTTTTGGAAAAATTATTAAAGAAGCCTTTATCGCTGCCGATGAATTAGCCAAAGAGGGGATTTCTTGTGAGATTGTCGATTTGAGAACAGTTCGTCCTATGGATAATGCAACTATTCTTACTTCGGTTAAAAAAACAAATAGATTAGTAATTCTTGAAGAAGCTTGGCCATTTGCAAGTGTTTCTTCTGAAATCACTTATATTGTTCAAGAACAAGCTTTTGATTTTCTTGATGCGCCTATTCAACGTATTACCACAGCTGACACACCAGCACCCTATTCACCGGTTTTGCTAAAAGAATGGTTGCCAAATGCTAATGATGTTATCAAAGCAGTAAAAAAGGTAATGAATAAATAGCTGTTAAACTTTTCTGAATATTAGGCACTTTAGAAAATCTAATCTCAGAAAACAACTAAATTTGAAACTTCATCAGAATCTAAATTTGATGGAGTTTTTTTTTGATTATGATGAAGAAGAATTTTTTGAACTATCTGCTTTTTTTTGCTGCTTTTACAACTACCGTTTTTTCACAAACCAAAGTTAGCGGCGTGGTTTTAGACAAGCAAAGAAAACCCATACCCTTTGCTAATATTGCTTTCAAAAACTCAAGCGAAGGAGTTGTTTCTAGTGAAGATGGCGTTTTTTATTTAGAATCTTCCAAAACTTATAAAACCATCATCATTACTTCGGTGGGGTATTCTGATGCGGAAATTGATTTAGAAAAAGCAATCAATTATAATTTTAAAATTCAATTAAAAGAAATTGAAACTTTAAATGAAGTAGTGATTTATAGAGGAAAAACCTCCAAAAAAAACAATCCGGCATTAGACATTCTTAGAAAAATTTGGGAAAGAAGGCGCAAAAACGGTTTGCATATGTTCGACCAATACCAAATGGAGAAGTACGAAAAGATAGAATTTGATATGAACACTATCGATAGTGCTTATATGAAAAACAAGTTGTTCAAAGGAATGGAATTTATTTTCAAGCAAGTCGATACTTCAAAGATAACTGGAAAAACCTACTTGCCTATTTTCATTAACGAAGCCTTGTCGGACGTTTATGGCGACAACAAATTAAAGAAAGTTAAAATTAAAACAAAAGCCAACAAAACCTCAGGTTTCAACGGAAATCAGCAAATTCTAGCTTTTGTCAATGATTTATATACCGATTTCGATATTTATGACAATCACCTCACTTTCTTTGACAAAAGTTTTACGAGTCCGCTATCGACAACTGGTGTTGATGTTTATAATTATATTTTAAGAGACAGTGCTTATATCGATAACAAAAAGTGTTTTAATATAGTTTTCTATCCAAGGCGAAAAAACGAATTGACTTTTAAAGGCGATTTTTGGGTGAGCGACACGACTTTTGCCATCAAAAAAATTAATATGGCTGCCACCAGAAGCGCCAATATTAACTGGGTAAAAGACATTTATATCGAACAGGAATTTGAGGTTATGAATGATTCTATTTTCCTGATGACCAAAGATTATATGATGACGGATTTTGCTTTGAACAAAAAAGAGGATTCTAAAGGTGTCTATGGAAAAAGGACTTCTTTATACAGAGATCATAAATTTAATACTGAAAAACCAGAGAAGTTTTATAGAGACGAAATCAATTATTTAGACAAAGACGTCTATAATAAATCGGAAGAGTATTGGGAAGAAAACCGATTCGAAAACCTCACCAAAGACGAAAAAGGTGTATATAAAATGCTCGACACCTTGCAAACAGTCAAGAAATTCCAGCAGTTGTATAGTTTGGTCGAAATTGTTGATAGTGGTTACATTCATTTAGGAGATTTAGATTATGGCCCAATTTATTCCATAATTGGACAAAATTCTGTCGAAGGATTGCGATTGAGAACAGGAGTTAGAACCTATTTTGGTCCCAATGACCCTTGGCGATTGCAAGCCTATATCGCCTACGGATTCAAAGATGACAAATTCAAATATGGAGTTACTGGTAAATGGATGGTGGAGCCAAAAAAACGAGTAATAATCTCCGCAGGAAATCGTAGAGACATCGAGCAAATTGGCGCATCGCTGACCACAACAAATGATATTGTAGGACGAAATTATGCCTCTTCGGGATTATTGACTTTTGGTAGTAACAACAAATTAACGAATGTCAATTTAAGCAACGTTCAAGTTGAAATTGAACCTGTAAAAAACTTAACTTTTTCAACGGGTGTTTCCTATCGCACATTAATTTCTGCCTCGCCGGAATTCAGCTTAGATTATTATACTGATTTATCTCAAACAACAATCCAAAGTCAAGTGAAACAATCTGAAGTAAATTTTCAGGTCGAATATACTCCAAAAAGGATTCCTATAGCTTTTGGTGTCGAAAGATATAATACAGACAACCCATTTACCACAGTTTTGGTCACCTACAGTCAGGGATTCAAAAACTTATTTTCGAGTGATTTCAACTATAAAAAATTACAATTATACTACAAACAGCCCATTATAATTGGTCCTTTGGGAAGATCAAATATCACTGTCGAAATGGGTAAAACATTCGGTTATATTCCTCTTGGATTGATGAGTATAGTTCCCGGAAATCAATCGCTTTTCAGTATTTCGAACACATTCAACAATCTTCAATTTTATGAGTTTGTTGCCGATCAATATGTCACTTTGAATTGGGATCACGATTTCCACGGGCGTCTTTTTGCCAGAATTCCTTTTATGCGAAAACTCAATTGGCGCGAAAATATTGGCGTAAAATCAGTTTACGGAACCGTTTCAGACGAAAACAGAACCATAAATGCCTCGGGCTTAGTGTACAACGCTCCCGAAAAAGTGTATTGGGAATACAGCGCGGGTGTTGGTAATATTTTCAAATTTTTCCGAGTAGATTTTTCATGGAGGGGCAATTATCTCGATATGCCTGATGCCAATAAATTTGCAACGAAAATCTCTTTTGGGTTTTATTTTTAATATGCAAGAAGCCATCCAATATCTGACAGAAAAAGAAACTATTTTCAATCTTATAATTGAAAAATATGGTTTGCCTATCCTTCCCAAACGACCACAAGGATTCGAAACATTGGTATTATTAATCCTCGAACAACAAGTTTCCATCGATTCGGCCAAAGCTACTTTTTTAAAATTAAAAGCGAAACAACCCCATTTTAATCCAGAATCGCTACTTACTTTTTCGGATGAGGAGTTTCGAAACATTGGCGTAAGCCGACAAAAAACTTCCTACATAAAGGCTTTATCACATTCGATTATCAACAATCACATTGATTTAGAGAGTTTAGCAACCAAATCGTCAGAGCAAGTTCGAGAGGAATTAATCAAAATCAAAGGCATTGGCCACTGGACAATCGATATTTATTTGATGTTTTCGCTTCAAGTTCCAGACATTCTTCCGCTTGGAGATATTGCAGTGGTAAATACCATCAAAGAATTGCTCGATATTCACGACAAACAGGAAATGGAAAATTATGTGTCAAAATGGAGTCCGCACAAATCTGTAGCGACTTACCTTTTGTGGCATTATTATTTGAGCAAAAGGAACAGGAAAGTTAGTTATTAAAATGTTGATTTATTTATTCAACCGTCCCTATTTTTTCGGCTTTATTATTCCAAAGCAGTACACCTTGTGCAGAAGTTATAATTTTGTTTCCCTGTTTATTCCAACAAACTCCCCATAAAAAATGATTCTTTTCATTACCCTCCGAAATGAGGTTGCCTTTGGTGTCCCAAATTCTTAAGGTATCACTTGCTGTTGCTAATCTGTTCCCTTTTGGATTCCAAGCCAAATTTCTGTATTCCCCTTTGCTAATATCAATGGAACGAATAAGTTTACCATCTTCACTCCAATATTGAAGTAATGATTTGTCTTTTTCATCGCCGTAGTCACCAGTGACGAAAAATGTACCTGATTTGTGCCAAGCAACACTTAATATCAAAACATCTTCAGTTCTATGTTTTAGGGTATTTAACAGATTGCCTTCGATATCAAAAAACCTAATTTTTTCTGAAACCGTTATCAATATATTTTTATTTGGATGCCAATCTATAGCCGTGATGCTCTTAGTCGAATTAGTTTGATTCATAAACTTTCTTATCAGTTCCCCTTTTGTATTGTAAATTAATACTTGCCCGTCATTGTCACCCACAGCTAAATATTCACCTGTATAATTCCAGCCAATTCCTCTTGCTCCACTTGATGAAATTTCATTTAATTCAATTTTTTCATCAGTTTCCAAATTTATAATACTTGATTTGTCTTTTGAATTTTGTGTTGATACAGCAATTATATTTTTTGAGGGATGCCACTTTACACGTGTAATAGCATTGTTGATATAAAATGATTTGTAGGGTTTTAAATCCCTTTCACTGTAAATTTTTAAAGAGTCTATGCTACCGCCAATCGCAATAAATTTACCATTCGGACTCCAATCTGTTGACCAAGTAATGGGTCTATAAACACTATCTTGTTGTGCAAAAAGTGGATTGCTGATTATGATTAGAAGAATTATAAATTTCATTAATCTGTTTTTTAGTTTCATGAATTTTTATTTTAAATGGTTTAAAAAAAGTATTATTTTTTTTTGTGTTCTTTATCAAATAGCACATAATCCAAACTAAATGTTCCTGATCCTAAGAACAATAGTGTAAGAAACAAGAGAAAAAAAGTAGATGCAGTTCCTCCATTAAAGAAATTACCCTCAGACATGTACCATATTATTGTTAACATAGTCACCATTAGCGGAAATACTACAATGCGAGTAAATAGTCCCGCTAATAAAAAAACGCCTCCAATCAACTCGGTTAATTTTGCGAGAGTTAGCATAAATCTTGGAGCAGGAAAACCAACATCAGTAAGAAATTTGATGTAGTCATTCATAGTCGCTTCCTCAAAAATCTCTTTGCCAAACATAATAATCATTATTCCCGTACAAATTCGTATTAAAGAAATTCCGTTTTCCCAAATAGGTGTCGAAGTAAAAATTTTTGAATTCATTATTTTTGTTTTTAAAGTTATTTGACAAAACTATTTGTTCTACATCTAAACCCTATAAAAAACATGTAAAAGAAATGTAAAAAAAGTATAAATTTTTAATAAATAACTGTTTGATATGTGATAAAAAAATACTTTTGAAGAATGAAACAAAAACACCTATTCCTATTACTAGTAGCTTTATTGGCTTTGTTTATCGCTTTGAATTATCTGGATTATCAACAAAAATCTGCTATTGAGAATCCAAAAAACCAAATACTGTTAAGAAAAATAGGGGATGAACTACTAAAGAGTTCCAATGATTCAACATCTAAAGTATTACCCATAAAAATGCTTTCGGCTAATGAATTTCAGATTAGATTTGAAAATAAATTTTCATTCATACCAGATTCATTAGTTGCAATTGTTCAGAAAAATATGGGAAGAAGCACCTTTCCAAGAGAATATTCTGTGAATGTATTAAAGTGTTCCAGTAAGGAAGTTAACTATGGTTTTTTAGTTTCATTAAATGATAAAGAGACTATAATTCCTTGTATAGGTAGAAGCATGCCCAGTGATTGCTACATTATTAGTATTAAGTTTATTCCAACAAACACTATTTTTTTTAATAATAAAATTCTATTCTTTACTTTATTACTTTTAGTTCTCTCTGTTTTATTTTGGTTTATTTCTAATAGAAAAAAAGAAAAATTATCTAATGAAAAAGAGATCTTTAAAAATATCCAAATTGGGAAATATTTTTTTTATTATGAACAACATTATATTATGTATGAAGATATAAAAATTGTTTTAACAGCAAAAGAATCAAAATTATTATACATTTTTTTCACATCCCCAAACGAAATTATTGACAGGACTATTTTGCAGAAAGAAGTCTGGGAAAATGAAGGTGTAATAGTTACCAGAAGTTTGGATATGTTTATTTCAAAACTTCGTAAGAAATTGAATAAAGATCCTTTAATAAATATTGTTAACATTCATGGGATTGGATATAAGTTAGAAATTAATCCAAATGTAACTACCTCAAAATAATCTATTTAGCATTTTATACTAAATAATCACATTGATATAGAAAGTTTAGCAACCAAATCATCTGAGCAAGTTCGAAAGGAATTAATCAAAATCAAAGGTATTGGAAACTGACCTATCATCAAAGAGCTGCTCGACATTCACAACAAACAAGAAATGGAAAATTATGTTTCCAAATGGAGTCCTCAAAAATCTGTTGCCACTTACCTTTTGTGGCATTATTATTTGAGCAAAAGAAATAGAAAAGTGTTTTGTTGAAAGGTAATTTAAACGCTGAAAAAGGCTATTTATCGATTTTATGTTGTAGAAGTTTATGGTTTGCTTACTTTTGCAACAATAAAAAAATAAAAACAAAATGGCTAGAGAAAAATACAAAACTTTTGATGTACTGATTGAGATTCCAAGAGGGAGTAGAAATAAGTATGAATATGATTTTAAATTAAAAAGAATTCGGTTCGACAGGATGTTATTTTCTTCGATGATGTATCCCGCGGATTATGGTTTTATGCCTCAAACACTAGCATTAGACGGAGATCCACTAGATGTTTTGGTTTTAATTAATGAACCTACCTTTCCTGGATGTGTTATGGAGGTGAAGCCAATAGGTGTTTTCCACATGGCTGATGATAAAGGTCCAGACGAAAAAATAATATGTGTGCCTGTTTCAGATCCTATTTGGAATTCCTTGACCGATTTGGGAGATATAAATCCACATTTATTAAAAGAAATCGAACATTTCTTTCAAGTTTACAAAGACCTTGAACACAAAGTCGTTGATGTAGAAGGTTGGGGAGATTTGAGTCAAGCCTTAGCAATCATTGATGAATGCACAGAACGATTTAATAATATTGAGAATAAACCGGACGATTTATTTAAGATTTAATAAATTCTATCACAATTTTTTTTTCTATAAAGCAATATTCATTCATTTGAATATTGCTTTTTCAGTTTCAATATAGTACGTTTGCAATCAAACATTAGTAATTTATTAACATTGAATTTATAAAAATTGATATTATGAACACAATAATGATTTATGTCCCAATACTACTAGCACTAGTAGGATTAGTTTTTATGGTTATAAAAAGAGCTTGGGTATTAAAACAAGATGCTGGAGATGGCAAAATGAAAGAAATTTCAGAGTATATCCACGAAGGTGCCTTGGCTTTTCTAAATGCAGAATACAGATTAATGACAGTATTTGTTATTGTTGCAAGTATTGTTTTGGCTGGTCTTACTTTTTTACCAGGAAATTCATCACATTTATTAATTGTAGTTGCTTTTATTTTTGGTGCCATTTTTTCGGCTTTAGCTGGAAATTTGGGAATGAAAATAGCAACAAAAACTAATGTCAGAACAACACAAGCCGCACGAACTAGTTTGCCTCAGGCACTAAAAGTGTCTTTTGGCGGTGGAACAGTAATGGGATTAGGCGTTGCTGGATTAGCTGTTTTAGGTCTTACAGGATTTTTTATTATTCTTTTTAATGTATATATGGGTGGAGTTTGGACTTCAACCGAAGATATGACAACCGTGTTGGAAACATTAGCTGGTTTCTCCCTTGGGGCAGAATCAATCGCTTTGTTTGCGCGTGTTGGTGGTGGAATTTATACCAAAGCGGCGGATGTTGGAGCTGATTTAGTAGGTAAAGTTGAAGCTGGAATCCCAGAAGACGATCCAAGAAACCCTGCTACAATTGCCGACAATGTTGGTGACAATGTTGGAGATGTTGCTGGAATGGGAGCCGATTTATTTGGTTCATATGTCGCTACTGTTCTTGCGACTATGGTTCTTGGAAATTATGTAATCAAAGATATGGATGGAAGCATTCAAGATGCCTTTGGCGGAATTGGACCTATTTTATTACCAATGGCAATTGCAGGTTTTGGAATCGTTTCCTCTATTATTGGAACCATGTTAGTAAAAATCTCTGATGATAATGCAAAAGAGGCCGAAGTACAAAAAGCATTAAATATTGGAAACTGGATTTCTATTGCTTTGACAGCGATTGCTTGTTTTGTTTTAATTAAATATATGCTGCCAGAAACTATGAAAATGAATTTCTTTGGCGAAGGCTTAAAAGAAATTTCTTCCATGCGAGTTTTCTATGCTTCGATGGTTGGATTAGTTGTGGGGGCCATAATATCATCCGTTACCGAATATTATACAGGTTTGGGAACAAAACCCGTTTTAGCAATTGTTGCAAAATCTTCAACTGGCGCAGGAACCAATATTATTGCAGGTTTATCAACAGGAATGATTTCTACTTTTCCAAAAGTTATTGTTTTGGCTGCAGCCATTTGGATATCATATTCCTTTGCTGGTTTTTACGGAGTTGCACTAGCGGCTTCTGCAATGATGGCTACAACAGCAATGCAATTAGCCATCGATGCTTTCGGACCAATATCGGACAACGCAGGTGGAATTGCCGAAATGAGTGAATTGCCAAAAGAAGTTCGTACCAGAACCGATATTTTAGATTCAGTTGGAAATACTACGGCTGCAACCGGAAAAGGATTTGCAATCGCTTCGGCTGCAATGACTTCGCTTGGATTGTTTGCTGCGTATGTCACTTTTACAGGAATCGACGGAATCAATATTTTTAAAGCACCTGTTTTATCCATGCTGTTTGTGGGCGCTATGATACCAGTAGTTTTCTCCGCTTTGGTGATGAATTCTGTGGGAAAAGCCGCAATGGATATGGTAAATGAAGTGCGTCGCCAGTTCAGAGAAATTCCGGGAATTATGGAAGGAACTGGAAAACCAGAATATGCTAAATGTGTTGATATTTCGACAAAAGCCGCTTTGCACGAAATGATGTTACCAGGAGTTTTGACCATTGGTTTCCCTATCGGAATTGTATTGTTAGGCAAACTTGTTTATATGGGCGATGCCAATGCTAATTCTATGGTAGCCGAAATGCTTGGTGGTTATATGGCTGGTGTTACAGTTTCAGGTGTGGTTTGGGCCATTTTCCAAAACAATGCTGGTGGAGCTTGGGACAATGCCAAAAAATCTTTTGAAGCCGGAGTTTTAGTCGATGGATTAATGAGTTTTAAAGGTTCGGATGCGCACAAAGCAGCCGTAACTGGTGATACTGTTGGGGATCCTTTCAAAGATACTTCTGGACCATCAATGAATATTTTGATTAAATTGACTTGCTTGATTGGATTGGTAATTGCTCCAATTTTAGGAAACGGAAGCGCTTCTGAAAACAAAATGGTGAATTGCAAAATGGAAATAAAATCAGGAGGAATGATGGGCAATTGCGACATGTCTAAATGTGCCACAATGACCAAAGACGAATGCGCTAAAATGTGTGAAACCAATGGATGTTCGCCAGCCCAAAAAGAAATGTGTATGTCACATTTTGATGCTAATGGCAAGTACATAGCAACTCAAGGAGAAAAAGCGTGTTGTGCTAAAAAAGGAATGGTTGAGAAAAGCGTTAAAGTGGAAATGACCAATAAAAACGGAAAAGCAAAAGCAACTGTCACCACTTCTGAAAACGGAACTGAAAATGTTCAGGTTTTTGAAGGTTCATTGGATGAAGTAAAATCTAAAGTAGAAGCTCTAAAGTAGTAATTATAATTTCTCATTACACAAAAATGTCCCGAAATTTCGGGACATTTTTGTATGAAAGTGTAGAAAACTATTGTTCCAAAGCATATTCTTTGATTAAAGTAGAAGCTGGAATATGAAGATTTTCGGTAAGCAAACGAATTTGTCTAATTGTTAAAGCTCTTTTTCGCTTAAAAATTTCAGTCACCCTAGAACGACTATTCAAAATAATTCCTAAATCTGCATCTGTAAGTCCGTTTTGCTCCATCATAAATTTAATCGCCTCAATCGGATCTGGTTCAGGAATTGGGTAATTAATTTGTTCGTATTTTTCTATGAGCGTAACTAAAATATCCAATTCATCTCCTTCATTAGTATTGGGTTTAGCATCAAAAAGAGTGTTTACTCTTTCTAAAGCCAAGTCATAATCTTTTTCTGTTTTTATAGGACGTATTTCCATTTTTATAGGTTTTTAATGTCTTTCAAATTATCATATTCAGTGTGCGTTCCTACGAACAAAATATAGACAATTTGTGTCAAATAATTAATTTTTACGATTAATCGATAATGATTGCCACAAATATTAAAGACAACTTTATTATTACCTACAAAATCAGCTGATCCAAAAACAGATTTTATAGCGTTAGAATTGTCAAATGTATTTTTATCAAAAACCTGATACCAAGCCAGTAATTGCTGTTTTGAGTTGGGATAATGCTCCCAAAAATTTTGTAAGGTTCTTTTAGCAATTATTCTCATAGGTGATTTTAACGGTCAAAGATAGTAAAAAATTCCCTATTTGGGAAATATGGTTTTAAAAAAGACTAAATTAAAAATAAAAAGCCTCACTTTCGTAAGGCATATTTTATAATATCTGGAAATTTTGAATTCTAAAACAATCCATTCAACTCCGCATCAATTTTATTGATAATCATTCCTAAATCTTCGGGATTATCGACAAAATTTATATTGTCCACATCTATAATTAATAATTTTCCTTTAGTGTACGTTTGAATCCAAGCCTCGTAGCGTTCGTTCAATCGGTTGAGGTAATCTATAGAAATGGTGTTTTCGTATTCGCGACCACGTTTGTGAATTTGGCTCACTAAATTGGGAATAGAACTCCTAAGGTAAATAAGCATATCGGGCGCTTCAACCTTAGATTCCATCAATTCAAACAAAGAAGAATAGTTTTGAAAATCACGATTGGTCATCAATCCCATGGCGTGAAGATTGGGCGCAAAAATATGGGCGTCTTCATAAATGGTTCTGTCTTGAATGATTTTTTTACCGCTTTCGCGAATTTGCAACACTTGACGAAAACGACTGTTCAGGAAATAAATCTGTAAATTAAAAGACCAACGTTCCATTTGGTGATAAAAATCGTCCAAGTAAGGATTGTCGACAACGTCTTCGTAATGCGGTTCCCATTTAAAATGTTTCGCCAACAAACGGGTCAATGTCGTTTTTCCGGCTCCTATGTTTCCTGCTACTGCTATGTGCATTATGGTATTGTGATTTTATAATTCGTAATTCCTTGGTCGGTAAAAATAGACAAAATTTGGTCTTTGTAGAAGAAATTTTTAAATGACTTATCCACATTTTCAATGGTGTAAATAGTATCCTTACTTAAATCTTGTAGAAATAATTTTCCGTCTTTCGAAAAAAAGATTTCTTGGTTTGTGCCAAATTGAATTTGGTCATAATCAGATACTTTCCCCTTTGTTGTGATTTTTCCAAAAACATCGCAAGTGTACCAATTCAATTTGTCATCAATCCATTGAAAAGTATTGAAATCAGATTCATAATGTTTTAAATTTCCTCGAAAAGAAGGAGTTATCGATTGAAAAGTATTTTTTAAATAATCGAAAAGCCCAATTTCTTGAGTCAAACTATTATAAATCCAAAGCCTGTTTTGAGAAGCAATTCCTGTTGCATCAACTACTATTGGAATCTCATTTTCAGAGAAATTAATCTTTTGCGTTTCATTCAATTGATTGTCTAAAAGTAGTATGGTATTGAAATTTTCATAAAACAAAAGGATTTTCAATTGATTTTGGAAGTCAACTTTTGTGATTTTTCCCAATGAAACATTTTTGTACTGCCACAATTCCTGCTCATTTTTTTTATAAAAAATATTGTTCTTGATGTAATAAATATTACCCATGCCATCAAAACCCACAAAAACATCGATGTCTTTTTGCAGTATTTCGATTTGTTTTGCGACAATTTTCTGTTCTTGGGCAATCACCGAAGCGAGTTGAAAAACAAAAAAAAGAAGTAGTATTTTTTTACACATTTATTGAATTTTTTAACACTGAGTTGGTCATTAACAAGAATGTTTCAAATTAAAGCTAAAGTACATTAAACCATTTTAAATTTCAGTTGTCTTATTATAATATTCTTAACATTTTTACTGTAACAATATTGCTCTTAATTAGTCCTATTTGTTTACACAAAATTTAAATCAAAACTTATGTCAAAAATTATTTTTGCACTCGTGTTTTTAATCACTTCGTATTTAGGTCTTCGTGCTCAGGAATTTCAGGGAATGGCAGTTTATGAGACAAAAACAAGCACATCGGATTTCAAAGCTCGTATAGAAGGAAATAAAGACATCACTCCCGAAATGCAAAAAACCATCGAGGAGCGAATGAAAAAAATGTTCGAAAAGACATTCATTCTTAATTTCAATAAATCTGCTTCTATCTACAAAGAAGAAGAAAAACTAGATGCTCCAACCCAAGGCGGTCCCGGCGGTGGAATGCGAATGATGGGCTCTATGATGGGAGGCGGCGGAACGTTTTATAAAAATATCAAAGAAAAATCATATACAGTAGACAAAGAATTTATGGGCAAAGAGTTTCTCATAAAAGATTCTTTACCCAATTTAAAATGGAAGATGGAAGCCGAAACCCGCGTAATTGGTGGTTATAATTGTTTCAAAGCTACAGCTATTCGACCAGTTAGCAAGACTGATATTAGAAATTTTAGACCAAGACCAGAAGATAACAAAAAAACTACGGATGCAACAGCAAAACCCGCTGATGCCACTAAGAAAACAAACTTTATGGATGAAATGAATATCCCTAAAGAAGTTGTAGTAACCGCTTGGTACACTCCAGAAGTTCCAGTAAACCAAGGTCCTGAAAATTATTGGGGTCTTCCTGGGTTGATTTTAGAAATTAATGATGGCAAAACGGTTATTTTATGTTCTAAAGTAGTTTTAAATCCAAAGGAAAAAGCAGATATAAAAGCTTCGACAAAAGGAAAAGTAGTCACACAAGTTGAATATGATGACATTGTGGTAAAAAAAATGGAAGAATTTCGCGAAATGAATCGGGGTCGTGGAGGCAATGGTGGAACACAAATACGAATGGGAGGACCTAACTAAGATTAAATTATCTTTTAAAAATTCTAAATTTACTTAGTCGTCCCAATGAAATACTTTCTCCTTGTTATTCTATTTTCTATAAGCTCACTTTCTTATTCTCAATCTGTTAAGTTAGAGGGAATCGTCTCTGACAACAAAAATGTTGCTCTTGAAATGGTCAATGTCATGGCTGTAAACAACGCAACAAAAGCTATGGATTCGTATGCCATAACAAATGATAAAGGGAAATATGCTCTGAATTTAAAACCCAACACAAGCTACAGTATTAAGATCAGTTTTCTAGGCATGCAAAGCAAAGAAATTGATATCGTTACAACTACTTTGGGCATCACTAAGAATGTTGTTTTAGAGGATGGCGCAGTTGAACTCGATGGCGTAGAAATTATCCGCGAAATGCCAGTTTCTATTAAAGGTGACACTATTGTTTACAATGCCGATTCATTCAAATCGGGAACGGAAAGAAAATTGGAAGATGTTCTCAAAAAATTACCAGGAGTCGAGGTCAATGCTGATGGAGAGATTGAGGTAGAAGGCAAAAAAGTGACTAAATTAATGGTGGAAGGCAAAGATTTTTTTGACGGAGATACAAAACTAGGTGTAAAAAATATCCCTGCTGACGCCATCGATAAGATTCAAGTCCTACGAAATTTCAACGAAAATTCGATTCTGAAAGGAGTCGAAAATAATGATGAAAACGTGGCGATGAATATCAAATTAAAATCAGGAAAAAAGAATTTCTGGTTTGGAGATATTACTGGTGGAATTGGTGTAGGTCATACTGATTTTCGTTATGTTATTAATCCAAAGTTGTTTTATTACAGCCCAAAATACAGCATTAATCTGATTACAAATTTCAATAATATCGGAGAGTTGCCCATGACGGTTCAAGATTATTTTAAACTCACAGGCGGTTTCAGAGGAATGATGAGAAAAGGAGGTTCCAGTTTTGACGTTTCTTCGAATGACCTTGGAATTTCGCTTTTAAGAAACAATAGAGCCAAAGAAATCGAAACCCAATTTGGAGCAGCCAATTTCTCTTATAATGTCAATAAAGCTTGGAATTTAAGTGGTTTTGGAATTCTATCCTCATCGATTACAGATGTAGAAACGCTTTCGCAGACTAATTTTTTAGACCCAAATTCTTCTGAAATTCAATCCACTGAAAATCGCAAAGAGGTGGCACATCAAAAAAGCAATTTAGGAATGTTCAAACTCAGCTCGTTGTACAAACCTTCTACAAACTTTCAGTTCGATTATGATATTTTAACGAAACTTTCTAAACAAGAGGAAGAGGCTCCATTACTCAGAGAATCGATTGTCAATAATACATCGACAACTGAATTAATCAATACGACTAAAAATCAAGAACCCATTTCAGTCAATCAAAACCTAAGCTTGTTCTATACGATGAGTGAAAAAAACATTTTCGCAGTCGAAATGCAACATTTGTATCAAGAAGAAGATCCTTTTTATAATGCAAATCTAAAAACTCAACCTTTTAATTTAGTGGGTTATATTCCTGGTCAGAATAGAAATGACATTAGCCAAAACCGATTTGTAAAAACCAGCAAAATCGACGCTAAAATTGATTATTATTATATGCTTACGGCCAAAAGCAATATCAATGTTACATTAGGAAATACAAACTCTGACCAAAACTTTAATTCCAATATGTATCAAATTCTTGATAACAATGACGTCAACGAATTGGACAATAAAGTCAATATTAATGATGTAAATTATAAATTCAATGATGCTTTTTTGGGCTTGCATTACAAGTTTTTGACAGGGAAATTTACTTTTACTCCTGGCGTTAGTTTGCATAGTTACGATATGACGAACACGCAGTTAGGCACAGATTTCAACCAAAATTTCACAAGAGTATTACCTGATTTATTAGCGGTTTATCAAATCAAAAAAGCGGAATCGTTGACTTATAATTTTTCGTATACCAATAATTTTAGCGACATCAATCAGTTGGCTGAAGGTTTTGTTTTTTCGAATTACAATAGTTTACGTAAAGGAAGTCGAACCTTAGAAAATGCAACGGCGCGTCAACATTCTTTGCGCTATTTTAAATACAATATGTTTAATTTGGAAAATATTTCTGCCTTTCTGAATTATTCAAAACGAATAAATGCTATCAAAACAAAGGCTTTTTTCGATGGCGTAAATCAATCTTCGACACCATATAATTCGGATTTTGCAGACGAAACACTTTCAGGGAGTGGCTCTTATGGACGTTCTTTCTTAAAAAATTACAAAGCCTCAGTTTCGGCAAACATCAATTGGTCTTTATTCAACAATATTCAAAATACAGTTTTGTCCACCAAAGAAAGTTTCACCCAAAGCTACACGCTAAAAACTTCGACTAATTATAAAAATATGCCCAATTTAGAAATTGGGTACAATATTGTTATCAATAATTATGATAACTCTGTTTTTTACACTGACAAACCCTTTGCTAGATTGGATTATTATTTTCTAAATAGCTTTTCTTTCACCGCTGAATATGAGTTTTATCACTATTACAACACAAATAAAACCGTAAACAACCAATATGATTTTCTGAGTGCAAACCTCATTTACCAAAAGAAAAACAGCAAGTTCGAATATAAAATTAGCGGAACCAATCTCTTGAATACCAAATCTATAAATGACGATAGTTTCTCGCAATTTTCCACCAGAACCTCGCAATATACAGTTCAACCCCGTTACATCATTTTTTCTTTAAAGTATAATCTTTAAGAGGTTTTATCATTAGTTGATATAACTTAGTCCATCAGTTTTGGAATAATGCAACTGTATTTCAAATTTTGTGAAATTAAACAAGTATGGGAAAGTAATTTATTCTTGATTTGTCACGCTGGAGGAGTCTAAATCAAATTATTCTAGCACTCAGAGACACAAATAAATTGGATTAGGAGGATAAAAAAGAAACACTGAAACTGAACATTCTATAAATTGAATAAAGCTTCCGATAGCTATCGGAACCATAAACTTTCCTTTACATTCCCGTTCTAATCGCTTCAACAGGGTCTAAATTAGAAGCGGCGATTGCAGGCAGAATTCCCGAAATCAAACCAATTATTGCGGCAAGTCCTGTTCCTAAAAGAATGTTACCCATTCCTAAAACAAATTCAAATTCCAACGCTTTGGTCAAAATCATGGCGATAATCCAAACCATCAACAAACCAATAATTCCACCAATTACCGAAAGAATAATGGCTTCAAACAAGAATTGAAATAATATGAATCGGTTTTTGGCTCCAAGAGATTTTTGGATTCCTATTAAATTGGTTCTTTCTTTAACCGAAACAAACATAATATTGGCAATTCCAAAACCGCCTACAAGCAAGGAAAATCCACTGATAATCCACCCTACAACATTCATTTGAGAAATAATTCCGTCGATGAAATCGGTGAATCCAGAAAAAACATTGATAAAGAAATTATCGATTTCTCCCGCTTTCACACCGCGAAAAGCTCTTAATTTTTGGGATATTTCAGCTTTATAAGCATCCATATCAACCCCTTTTTCCGGTTTAAAAATGATCACATTAATTAAGCCTTTATTATTGTCTCCAAAACGTTGTCGGATGAAATTTACCGGAATAAAAGCGGAACTGTCATTGTTGTCAAACATTCCTGAACCTTGTTTTTTCAAAACTCCAATAACCGTAAAGCGTTGTCCATACATTCGGATTTTTTTTCCAATGGGATCGGCATCTTCAAACAAGGATTTCGCAATATCATTTCCAATAACCGCAACGGGTGCAGCAGAATTGGCTTCGGACTCGCTGTAAAATCTTCCTTCCTCGAATTCCAGCCCTTGTATATCAATAAATTCGTGCGAAACGGGAACGACATTGACATCGGTAACGGTATTTGAGCCGTATTTTATCGATTCGCTTTTGGTAAATATTTGGTATCCCATTTGATCGGTGTTGGTCATTGCACCTTTCATATAGAGGTATTCATCGTATTTTACATTCGGAAATTGTTCTCTTTTCCACTGCGGAATTTCTGAAGGTCCAAAAGACATTTTCATCAAATAAATAGTGTTTTTATCTAAAGAACTCAAATCCTTAGTAATTTTTCTATCCAATGAATCCACGGCGGCGAGCACTGCAATAATCGAAAAAATCCCAATGGTTACACCAAGCAACGACAATAATGTACGCAGTTTATTGTTTCGTAAAGCATTCATCGCAAAACGGAAACTCTCAGATAACAGTCGAAAATAAACTAGCATAAAACGGGGTTTAGTGTTATTGTAAAATTCCAAAAATTTTCTTCATAATCCTAATGAAAATTCAATAACTCATAAGTAGCTTTTTTTAAAATATTGTTACAGAAATAGATTTGAATTTTATCACCAAAAAAACTACTTTTGCACCACAAAATTCTAACTACACAATGAGCACAACAAAAACAATCCAATCCGCATTAATTTCTGTCTTTTCAAAAGAAGGTTTAGAACCTATTATAAAAAAATTACACGAACAAAATGTAGTCTTTTATTCCACTGGAGGAACTGAAGAATTTATTAAAAACCTAGGTATTCCAGTTGTTCCCGTAGAAGATGTTACTTCTTATCCATCCATTCTTGGCGGAAGAGTAAAAACGTTGCATCCAAAAGTTTTTGGTGGAATCTTAAACCGTCAAGACAATGAAGGGGATGTGCAACAAATGAAGGAATACGACATTCCACAAATCGATTTGGTGATTGTGGACCTGTATCCTTTCGAAAAAACAGTTGCTTCCGGAGCCAGCGAAGAAGATATTATCGAAAAAATTGATATTGGTGGCATTTCGTTGATTCGTGCTGCAGCAAAAAATTTCAAGGATACCGTAATTATTCCATCGGTTGCTGAATATCCTTTGCTTTTGGATCTGATAAGTACACAAGATGGAGCAACTACATTAGAAGACAGAAAAATGTTTGCTACAAAAGCATTCCACGTTTCTTCTCATTATGATACAGCGATTTTCAATTATTTTAATACCGACGAAACTATTTTCAAAACTAGTATTGAAAATGGACAAGTTTTAAGATACGGAGAAAACCCACACCAAAAAGGATTTTTCTTTGGTGATTTTGACGCTATGTTCAACAAAGTTCACGGAAAAGAATTGTCCTATAATAATTTATTAGATGTTGATGCAGCCGTAAATTTAATTAATGAATTCAAAAATGACGGACCAACATTCGCCATCTTGAAACACAATAACGCTTGTGGATTGGCAACAAGACCAACCATTAGCGAAGCTTACAATGTAGCTTTGGCTTGCGATCCAACTTCTGCTTTTGGTGGCGTTTTGATTGCAAATACAAAAATTGATGTAGCCACAGCTTTAGAAATCAACAAGTTATTCTGCGAAGTGGTAATCGCCCCAAGTTATGACGAAGCTGCCCTTGCCATTTTACAAGAAAAGAAAAACAGAATCATCTTAATTCAAAACGAAGTAGAATTACCTCAAAAACAAGTGCGAACTTGCCTAAACGGAATTTTAGTTCAAGAAAGAAACAACATCACAGATACTAAAGCAGACTTAAAAGTCGTTACAGTAATAGCACCAACTGCACAAGAAGTAGAAGATTTGATTTTTGCCTCTAAAGTTTGTAAAAACACCAAATCGAATACGATTGTTTTTGCCAAAAACGGCACTTTGATTTCGTCTGGAACCGGACAAACCTCAAGAGTAGATGCCTTGTTGCAAGCTATTGAAAAAGCACGTACATTTGGATTTAGCTTAGAAGGTGCTTCGATGGCGAGTGACGCTTTTTTCCCTTTTCCGGATTGTGTAGAAATTGCAAAGAACGCTGGAATCACAGCTGTAATTCAACCAGGAGGATCGATAAAAGACGAATTAAGCATCAATTATTGCAATGAAAATAAAGTTGCAATGGTATTTACAGGAACACGTCATTTCAAACATTAATTTGTTTAGCTTTGTACATTATTTTTTTATAAATTTTTATACCCTATTAAACTTATGGGATTTTTTGATTTCATGACCGAGGATATTGCGATAGACCTTGGTACCGCAAACACTTTAATCATCCACAATGATAAAGTTGTTATTGATAGCCCTTCGATTGTTGCTCGCGATAGAGTATCAGGAAAAATCATTGCTGTTGGTAAAGAAGCCAATATGATGCAAGGGAAAACCCATGAAAACATTAAAACGATAAGGCCGTTGAAAGATGGTGTAATTGCCGATTTTGATGCCTCCGAAAAAATGATAAGCATGCTTATCAAAAGTATTCCTGCTTTGAAGAAAAGAATGTTTACTCCGGCATTACGAATGGTGGTTTGTATCCCTTCCGGAATTACTGAAGTGGAGATGAGAGCGGTAAAAGAATCGTGCGAACGTGTGAATGGTAAAGAAGTATATTTGATTCACGAACCTATGGCAGCAGCTATTGGTATTGGAATTGACATTATGCAACCTAAAGGAAATATGATTGTTGATATCGGTGGTGGAACAACAGAAATTGCCGTAATCGCTTTAGGCGGAATTGTTTGCGACAAATCGGTTAAAATTGCGGGTGACGTTTTCACCAATGATATTGTGTATTATATGCGTACGCAACACAACCTTTTTGTTGGAGAAAGTACTGCTGAAAAAATAAAAATTCAAGTTGGAGCCGCTATCGAAGATTTAGAAACGCCTCCAGAAGATATGTCGGTTCAAGGTAGAGATTTATTGACCGGAAAACCAAAACAAGTATCAGTTTCTTACCGAGAAATCGCCAAAGCATTAGACAAATCGATTCAACGTGTTGAAGATGCTGTTATGGAAACCTTGTCTCAAACCCCACCAGAATTGGCAGCGGATATTTACAACACTGGGATTTATCTTGCCGGTGGAGGATCGATGTTGAGAGGTCTTGACAAAAGAATTTCACAAAAAACAGATTTACCTGTTTATATCGCCGAAGATCCTTTAAGAGCTGTGGTTCGAGGCACAGGAATGGCACTTAAAAATCTTGCTCGATTTAAAAGTGTTTTAATAAAATAAAAAATGTTTAGTTCAGAATGACGAGTGTATATTTTCAACATATAATTTACAGCTAAGAAATGCAGCAAATATTTAATTTTATATATAAAAACAGTAATAGATTGCTGTTTTTGCTGCTTTTAGGCATCTCGCTATTTCTTTCCATTCAATCTCATTCGTATCATCGAAGTAAGCTTATCAGTTCTGCCAATTTTTTGAGTGGCGGAGTCTATGAAAAAATCAATAATGTTAGTGAATATTTGAATTTAAGAACTCAAAACGATGCGCTTGCTCAAGAAAATGCCAAGTTGAGAAGCTTGCTATTCAATGCAAAAGACACTTCGTCTATTAAAAAATTAGACAGTCTGAAAGGAGTAAATCAAAATGATATCATAGTTTCGAAAGTAATTCACAACACTTTTAATACCCACGAAAATTATCTCACTATTAATTCTGGCAGTCTTCAAGGCGTGAAATCCGATATGGGTGTTATTAATAGTTTGGGAATTGTAGGGATAATTGATAACACTTCCAACAACTACGCTACTGTTATCAGTATTTTGAATGTTAAATCTCAAATAAACGCAAAACTAAAAAAATCAAATCATTTCGGTTCATTGACTTGGGATGGCAAAAGCACTGGTTTTGTACAATTGACAGATGTTCCAAGATTAGCATCCATCAGAATAGGCGATACTATTGTAACTGGCGGACAATCAGTAATATTTCCTGAAAATATCAATATTGGAACTGTTAGTAAACGTTATTATGAGAATGAAACCAATTACTATAAAATAGACGTTAAATTATTTAATGATATGACAAATTTGGGTCACGTTTATATCATCAAAAGTAAAAACCGTGACGAAATTATCAATTTAGAAAAAAAGAAAGAAAAAGATGAATAGTGCTTTATTCGTAAATATTTTTCGTTTTATAATGCTACTGGCTGTTCAAATTATTATTTTTAATAATATGAACTTTTTGGGCTTTATTAGCCCCTATCCCTATATTCTTTTTATAATATTATATCCTGTAAATAGCAATAAATCCGGGCTTTTAGCAGCGAGTTTTTTTCTTGGTCTTTGTATGGATATGTTCAGCAATTCAGGAGGATTTCATACGGCGGCCTGTGTAATTCTTGCCTATTATCGTCCTTACCTTTTCAAGTTTGCTTTTGGATTAAGTTATGAATATCAAACCATCAAATTGAATGATGTCCTTACTCCCGAAAGATTTACCTTTTTATTGTTATCGGTAGTAATTCACCATTTAATTCTGTTCACTTTAGAAGCGTTTAAATTTACTTTAATCTTAGACATTTTACTTCGAACTTTATTAAGCTCCGTCTTTACTTTAATTATTTGCATCATTATAATATATCTTACTAAGCCGAATAGACGATGAGAAAAGTGTTGCTCCCTTCAATGATCATTATTGCTGCATCTTTACTGGTATTACGCCTTTTCTATTTACAGGTCATCAATGATTCTTTCAAATTAAAGTCGGATAATAATGCCATAAAAATACAATATGACTATCCCGAAAGAGGTTATATTTATGACAGGAATGGCAAATTATTGGTAGCAAACCAGCCATCTTATGATATTATGGTTATTCCTAGAGATGTAAAAAATTTAGATACTTTAGAGTTTTGTCAATTATTAGCTATTACTAAAGAGGAATTTATTAAGAAAATAGAAAAAGCAAAAGTATATAGTCCACGATTACCTTCCTTATTTTTGGCGCAATTGAATAAAAGTGAATTTGCGGCATTTCAGGAAAAAATTCGAAAATTCGAAGGTTTTTATTTTCAGAAACGTTCCCTGCGCGATTACCAAGTCAATTTTGGGGCCAACGTTTTTGGGGGTATCACACAAGTAAACGATAAATTGATTGAGAAAAACCCCTATTACAATAGTGGAGATTTAATAGGAAAACAAGGGGTTGAGGAAAGTTATGAAGAGATTTTGCGTGGAATTAAAGGCGTAAAATACATTCAAAAAGACAAATTTAATCGTGAAATTGGTTCCTTCAAAGAAGGAAAATACGATACAATAGCCGTTCAGGGAGAAGACATCAATCTTACCATAGATATGGAACTTCAAAAATATGGCGAAGAATTGATGATTAATAAACGAGGTGGAATTGTTGCCATTGAGCCAAAAACAGGCGAAATATTAGCTTTGGTTACAGCGCCAAATTATGATCCAGCAATTTTAGTAGGACGCCAAAGGTCTAAAAACTATACCATGTTGTATCGTGATTCTATTGCAAAACCACTTTATGACAGGGGATTATTGGCAGAATATCCTCCAGGTTCCCCCTTTAAAATATTGACTGGACTCGTAGGTCTTCAGGAAAATGTAATTACCACTGATACTAGATTTATGTGTAACCACGGATTCGCTTACGCACCAGGACGATTCCAGAGATGCCATTGTGGTGGCGGTTCAAGAGATCTTAATGTTGGCGTTTATAAATCCTGTAATGCTTATTTTTCTAATGTTTATTTGAAAACTATAGGCAAATACAATAACACCCCGTATGCTGTAGATGTTTGGAGTGAGCATGTAAAAAGTTTTGGTCTCGGACAATTTATGGGATATGATTTGCCAACTGGCAAAAAAGGAAAAATTCCCAATTCGAAAACCTATAAAAAAATATATCCAGGTTGGGGATACAGTGGAAAAACTATTATATCCAATGCTATTGGTCAAGGAGAAGTTTTGTTGACACCGATACAATTGGCCAATATGATGGCGACTGTAGCTAATGAAGGCTATTATTACACGCCTCATATCATTAAGAAAATTGAAGGTCAGAAAATCGATAAAAAATACACTACCAAACACGTTACAACCATAGACAAAAGCCATTTCAAGCCAATGATTCAAGGTTTGTTCGATGTGTATAATTTTGTACAGCCGCTGGTTTGCGAGTGGAAGGGATTGATATTTGTGGAAAAACTGGAACCGCCGAGAATTTTGCAAAAATAAATGGCAAAAGAACTCAGCTGGAAGACCACTCCATATTTGTTGCCTTTGCGCCAAAAGACAATCCAAAGATTGCGATTGCTATTTTAGTCGAAAACGGAGGTTTTGGATCTACAATAGCTGGACCAATTGCCAGTTTAATGATTGAGAAATACCTTAGAGGAAAAATTACGAGAACTGATTTAGAAAAAAGAACTTTGGAAAGAAGTTTGCAAGACCGATACGCCAAGTTGGGCGGACTTTCGGATGTGGTTAAAAAAGAAATGAGAAGAAAGGATTCTATAGCGAAAAGCAAAATAATAGTTCCAAAAGTAAAAATTGACACTACTAAAAAAATTAATTAGTACCAAATGAAAAACCAAAGTTTGACCAACAACATCGACTGGGTATGCATTGCTATTTACATAGTATTAGTGCTAATGGGTTGGTTGAACATTTATTCCTCCTCTCTTTCTTCAATGGAAGGAACCGCCGAAAAGCAATTTTTTTTCATACTATTTACCATTCCATTAATTTTTATTGTTCTTTATGTTGATGGGAAATTCTACGAAAAATACGCGAGTATCATTTATGGAATTGCACTATTATCATTATTAGGTTTATTTGCCTTTGGTAAAACCATCGCTGGACAACGCTGCTGGTATGGTATTGGAAGTTTTACACTTCAACCTTCAGAGTTCGCCAAAGCTGCAACAGCATTGGCATTGGCAAAATATTTAAGCGATTCACAAATCAATTTAAAAGATGTCAATCGTCAAATTCAAGCCTTAGCCATCGTGTTTTTACCCGTAATGCTCATTTTACCTCAACCTGATCCAGGAAGCGCATTGATTTACACCATATTTTTAATTGTGTTGTATCGCGAAGGTTTACCTGCTTGGTATTTGTGGACAGGATTTTGCGCCATAGTATTATTTGTACTTACGCTAGTTTTAGAGCCCCAATATGTAATCCTTTTGGCTTTGGTAGTAATTGTATTTATCCATTTTAAATCTAGGTTGGGTGATAGAAACATCGTGATGAGCAGTATTCTTTTTGCCTTAATTTCCGGTTTTGTTCTGTCTGTAAATTATGTTTTTACAAACGTTTTCAAGCAACATCACCGCGATCGATTTAACATTTTACTCGGAAAAGCGGTCGATATGAAAGGTATTGGATACAATACCAATCAATCTGAAATTGCTATTGGTTCGGGAGGTTGGATTGGAAAAGGATTCCTTGAAGGCACACAAACCAAAGGGGGTTTTGTACCCGAGCAACACACCGATTATATCTTTACAACGGTTGGCGAGGAATGGGGTTTTGTAGGTTCGCTCCTAGTCGTTGGTCTTTTTGTTGGATTATTACTTCGGATAATTTACCTCGCCGAAAGACAAAAAACAAAATTTAGCCGAGTGTATGGCTATTGTGTTGCGGCTATTTTATTCATTCATTTCTTTGTGAATATCGCCATGGTTTTGGGTGTTTTTCCAACCATTGGAGTTCCATTACCTTTCTTTTCTTATGGAGGTTCTGGACTTTGGGGCTTCACCATTTTGCTCTTTATTTTTATAAAAATGGATGCCAATAAGGTGAATGAGTGGTAGAGTTTGTTTAAAAAAACTCGCTTGTCCGAGCATTATTAAGTTCATTTTTGATTGTGGGTACGAGCTTGAAGCTCGCACTAGCCTTTAATTTACTAATGCTCGGACTAGCTGGGTAGGCACAGATTGCAAATCTGCGCTATCCTAACAAGAACTATTTTACATGTCCGAGCGATCGGGTTAAATAGAGTAAGTCCATTTACCGCATAAATAAAAAGCTTATTTTGAGACATTACCAACAATAAAACCCAGCTATGATTACCATAAGAAAAAATAATTTTTCAGCACTAATTTATTTGATTTTTTTTCCGTTCGTATGGTCGTGTTCAATTAATAAAAACACTCCACAAATTAAAAGCTACTGTAGTTTACAAGAACTCAATTTTGAACTTTCCTTTTCTGATTCAGCTTCTGATGAAAGGAATGTAGAATTAAATAATTTTTTTAAGTCGTCAAACGAAATTGAAATTATTATTTATTCAGTGTTAGAAGGAAGTAATGATTTTGATTTTAAAAGAATCAATAAAGATAATATGAACAATCTCTGGACTTGTACACATATTAAAAATGGCGTAAAGGAAATAAAAAAAGAAGTTATCCCAGATGAAGATACCAAACATTTATTTGCTGATTTTAAAGAAAAATCATATTTTCAAAAGTGTAATAATTGTTTTGATTGCGTCTACTATAATATTTTGATTAAAAAAGGGAATAATATTTTTATGTATGATGCAAACAGCACACCTTTTCAAAATTTAAGCCCAAATGACAAAGAAAAAATTATAATTTATGAAGAAATTTTTAAATATTTTAATAAACAGAGGTGAATTTAGGTAATGTATTTAACTGGTGCTCGTCTGCAACTAGAACCGAATGCCAATAAAATAAATGAAAGTAGAGTTTATTTAAAAACTCCAAGCCTTATAATCGCTATTTTTTTCTAAACTATTTTCGGTTTTATCATCTAGTTTTGGAAAGAAATCAATTCCTGTCATTTTTTCGATGCTGTCCACAGAAACTACAAATTCATATAATGGCTTGTTGCTTTTTGCATTTGGAACCAAAAAAGCGATCATTTTGTATTGTCCATTGGAATTATCCAACAAAATTTTATAAAAATAATTGGGAACCAATACTTTCTCTTGTCCAATGGTTTTTAAATTAGGCTGCAAAACTCCCGCTGTAATTACATAAACACCATCATATTTAGTAGCCCAATAGCGTACTTTTTGTTCTAATCGGTTCCAAACTCCGCCATTAAATTCGTGTGTTTGAGGCGAAATATTCGAAGTAAAAAAAGTATCATTATACGCATTGATAGCAAATTCCATATCACCAGCCGGACAAAGATGTCCTTTGTCATAACCCGAGTTCTTATAATTTCGCCAATCGGCTGAGCCTGTTTTTACTTTTGGGTCTTCAATAAAATAAGGGCGGTCAAAATTGCTACTTCGCACATAACTTTTTTTCAATTCATAAGCAACCCATTCTGCTTGTTCATACTTTTCGTTATAGGACAAGGTAAAATAATCGTGTTTTATAATTTGCTTGGTAGTTGATGTTGGCAAATAATCAAAAGACTGTTTGTGATTTTGACTTACTATCTTCGATTCCTCCTTAGACAAAACAAAGGCAGAAAACAATCCCAAAAGCAAAATTAAAAGGACTCCAAAACCAAAAACGCTCTGGAAATTCAAGAAAAATTTCCAGAGCGTTTTATCAGCAAATGACTTTATTACTGTATTCATCAAAAGTAATTAGGTTATGATTTAACTACTTTTTGTTTCTTCATAGCCATCGGAACGCTTTTTTTCACGACAGGTTTTGACTGCAAATCATCTAAAACATTTAAGGCTTCTTCAACATAAATATCTTTGGATAAACTTTCGTGCCATCTTTCTCTTTTTTCTTTAAGAGAAGCATCTGTTTTCATCGCTTCAACTTCCTGAGGCAAAGACGCAAACTTTAAATGATAGTCATAATCTGCTATCGATTTGAATTTTTTATTGGTTTCCTCAATGGCTTTCTGATTTTTTTTGAATTCCTCCAATTTTAAACTGTAATCATTTTCATTGCTTCTTTCATCAATCCATTTGGCATTTTCTTCAATCAATTTGAACTGTTGGTTTTGAGCAATTCTGTTTTTACTATCCGCAATAGCTTTGTTAAATTTCGCGTTGTTTGTCCAAACAGTATATTGTGCAGGATCTATTTTATCCCAAGGCATGGCGTTATCTACATCGCGTTCTCCCATTTTCAAATAGGCGTAACGGTCTGGCATAACCACATCGCTACTTACACCTTCGAGCTGAGTAGAACCTCCATTTATTCTATAAAATTTTTGGGTCGTTGTTTTCAATGCTCCCAAATCACCTTTGTCGCTGCTGCGCACAAACTGATTCAAATCGATTACATTTTGAACCGTTCCTTTGCCATAAGTTTGTTTGCTACCAATGATAATTCCTCTTTTGTAATCCTGAATGGCTGCTGCCAAAATCTCAGAAGCCGAGGCCGAGAAACTATTCACCATAATAACCAATGGGCCGTCCCATTCGATTTTTTTATCTCTATCGTACAAAACTTCTTTTTGTCTTCCAGCCGATTTTACCTGAACTATTGGACCTTGTTCAATAAATAAACCAGCAATGTCTACCACGGTCGAAAGCGAACCTCCACCATCATCACGAACGTCTAATACAATTCCGTTGACACCTTCTTTTTTCAAAGATTCTACTTCAGCGGCTACATCTTTACCGGCATCACGACCGTCTTTGTTTTCAAAATCGATATAAAATTTAGGCAAATAAATCACGCCATATTTTAATCCATTTCTTTCAACAACACTCGATTTGGCATAAGTTTCTTCAATTTCGACAATATCTCTAATAATAGAAATGGTTTTAATGGAACCATCCACTTTTTTTACAGTCAAACGAACTTCAGAACCTTTTGTCCCTTTTATTTTTTTGACAACATCATCCAAACGCATTCCAACAATGTCAACGGGTTCTTTGTCTCCTTGAGCCACTTTCATAATAACATCGCCTGCTTCAAGCAGTTTTCCTCTCCAAGCTGGACCTCCGGAAATAAGTTCGGTGATTTCGGTAAAGTCATTTTTCTTTTGAAGACGTGCTCCAATTCCTTCGAATTTTCCACTAATACTTACATCAAAACGCTCTTTTTCTTCTGGTGGAAAATAATTAGTATGTGGATCGAATCTCGCAGTTATAGAATTTACATAAACAGAAAACCATTCGTCTCTGGTTAAATCTTCCATAAATCCAAAATATTCGTCCAATGATTTCAACGAACTTTCGCGAGTGATTTTCTCTAGTTCTTCGAAAGTTTTTGGTTTGTCATTAGAGGATTTGTCATTATCTGTATTGGATAAGCCATCAACAGATTCGCCGGGTTTTAAAACCTCCGAAGTGGTTTTGTCCTCCTTGTCAACAATTCCTTTTTCTTTATTTTCCTGAATTTTCAAGCGATCTGTCAATGATGAAAGTGTGGACAACTTGATTTGTTTGCGCCATCTTTCCTTTAATTCCGATACGTTTTTAGCATAAGGTGCTTTTTCATAATCTGTATTGAATGTCTCGTCTACAGAATAATCGAAAGGTGTGCTCAAAATATCTTTGTAAAACCCTTTTCCTTCCAACATTCTTTTCATCAAACGGTTGTAGGTGAGGTTAAAAAATGTCAGCTCTTTGTTCAACAATTGATCGTCGAGAAGTGTTTCATATTTCGAAAACTCATCGATGTCCGATTGCAAGAAAAATCGTTTAGATGGATCTAAAGCTTCAATATAATCCTTGTAAATTCCTTTAGAAAAGGTATCGTCAATTTTAGCTGGATCATAGTGCCCTTTTTCAATTACAAATGTCAATAATTCCAATAGCATTTTATCCTTTTCAGGATCATCGCTTCTGTCAGAATTAATCTTAAATGCAAATAATGTCACTGAAAGCAACACTACGGCTATGAGGATTTTATAATTTCTTTTCATAAAGTTAATAATTGTATCCATAAAATATTTAAAATTCAAATTACGGTAAAAACTGTGCCAACATTAGTATAACCTCCTATAAATTTTTGTTAAAGATATAAAATTGTATAATTTTTTCGGGTTTAATCTTCTAACTAGATTAATTTTGTTTCTTTGTTTACAGAAAATTATTTCATAACATCCAAAATTAAAGACAAAAATTAAAAAATCAACCGTGAAAAAAGACAAACCTTTAATTTTAGTTACCAATGATGATGGCATTTCGGCACCAGGAATTCGTGCGCTGATTTCCGTTATGTCCGAAATTGGAACCGTTGTTGTTGTCGCTCCCGACAGTCCTCAGAGTGCCACAGGACATTCAATTACCATAAACAACACTTTGTTTATCAATAAAATTTCTAAAGATAATGATATCATTCAAGAATACAGTACTTCTGGAACTCCGGTTGATTGTGTCAAATTAGCCACGAATGAAATACTAAAAAGAAAACCAGATTTGTGCGTTTCAGGAATCAATCACGGTTCGAATTCCTCGATAAATGTCATTTATTCTGGAACAATGAGTGCCGCTGTCGAAGCAGGAATCGAAGGTGTTCCGGCTATAGGTTTTTCTCTTTTAGATTATGGTTGGAATGCCAATTTTGAACCTATAAAATCCTTTATCAAGACAATTACTTTGGAAGTATTAGAAAAAGGGCTGCCCGAAAGTGTAGTTTTGAATGTAAATTTTCCAAAATTAGAAGAAAAAGATATTAAGGGAATTAAAATTTGTCGTCAGGCAAAAGCACTTTGGATAGAAAAATTCGACAAGAGAAAAACACCTCAAGGCAGAGATTATTATTGGCTCACTGGCGAATTTATCAACGAAGATAAAGGCGAAGACACCGATGAATGGGCGCTTGCCAATGGCTATATTTCAGTAGTCCCGGTACAATTTGATTTGACTGCCCATCACGCTATACAACAACTTAACACCTGGAAATGGAATGAATAAAACAGACATATTGATAGGTTTTTTTATAGGTATTTTAGCTTGTGTTTTAGGGATTTTTCTCTTCATCACTTTTTTTACGGATTTCGATTTTATGTCTGGTATTCGAAGCATGAAATCAGAGGGGAAATTGGGCAAATTAATTACTTTGGGAGCCATTCTTGATTTGGTTGCTTTTGGTATTTTGCTAAAAATAAATAAAGAATTTATGGCTCGTGGTGTGGTTTTGGCGGTCATTTGCATTGCGATTTTTACGATATTTGCCTAAACTTCCAGAAAAATGAAAAGAGCACTTATAATTTTAAACATCAAAGAAATGATTTTTGGCGAGTTCCATCTGACCCATAAAAATCAATATAAATAAACAGATGAAATACTACATTATAGCAGGAGAAGCTTCGGGCGATTTACACGGAGCCAATTTGATGAAAGCATTGTACAAAGAAGATTCCTCTGCCGATATTCGGTTTTGGGGTGGTGATTTGATGCAAAATGTCGGCGGCGTTTTGGTCAAACATTACCGTGATTTGGCTTTTATGGGTTTTGTAGAAGTCTTGTTTCATTTGAAAACCATTTTGAATAACATCAAAATTTGCAAAAAAGACATTAGTGATTTTCAACCCGATGTGATTGTTTTTATTGATTATCCGGGTTTTAATTTGCGTATCGCCAAATGGGCAAAAACAGAAGGTTTTAAAACACATTATTATATTTCGCCTCAAATTTGGGCTTGGAAAGAAAGCAGAATTACCGAAATCAAACGCGATGTAGATAAAATGTACGTGATTCTCCCATTCGAGAAAGATTTCTATGAAAAGAAACATCATTATCCCGTTGAATTTGTAGGACATCCTTTGATTGATGCCATTCACAATCATCCCGTAATGGATTCTGGAGTTTTCAGAAAAGAAAATCAGTTGAATGACAAACCTATTATTGCTATTTTACCCGGAAGTCGTAAGCAGGAAATTACCAAAATGCTATCGGTAATGCTGAGTGTGGTCCATGATTTTCCGGATTATCAATTCGTGATTGCTGGTGCTCCAAGTCAGGAATTTTCTTTTTATGAAGGTTTTATCACCAATGAAAACATCAAATTTATTTCGAACAAAACCTATGATTTGTTAAGCAATGCCACAGCAGCACTCGTTACTTCAGGAACGGCAACTCTTGAAACAGCGCTTTTTAAAGTGCCCGAAGTGGTTTGTTATAAAGGGAGTTCGATATCTTACCAAATAGCCAAACGCATCATTACCCTAAAATACATTTCGCTTGTTAACCTGATTATGGATGAGGAAGTGGTAACCGAATTGATTCAAGAAAATTGCAACACAAAACGCATTCGCGAAGAATTGAAGAAGATTTTGGACACCAAATACCGCCAAAACCTTCTGGAAAAATATGAGGTATTAGAAGAAAAATTGGGAGGCATCGGTGCTAGTGAGAAAACTGCCCGATTGATTGTAGAGAGTTTGTAAAGATTCCTATTGATAGGGATAATCTCGAAATAGAAAAATTACCCACGGTTTTTAATCACATTTCCCCCTTTTCAAAATCAAATTTTCATAAGGCACAGCTAAACAATTGGCCGCGGTTGATTGGTAATATTACCGCGGTCGATTCATTGTTTAACCGCGGTTGATTACACAATTAGTACTGACGCTTTTTATGAATAGACTTGATGAGGGGTATTGCTCACCTCAACCCAAGAAGTATTAAAGCTGCAATTCTATGCAGTTATATTATTTTAATCAAATCTGTTTCGGGGTAAAAAAAGAGACCTATGCCGTTTTTGAAACCTCAGAGGTCTAAAAATATAGCACTACCACTTAAAAGTAACTCTTGATTGGGATTAATACAAAATTTTTCTTGTAACTGTTTCTCCGTTTTGTAACGTCACTTTCACCAATAAAGTTTCCGAGTTGGAAATTAAATTGAGTACTGAAAATTCGTTGCTGTTCACTTTGTCTTTTTTGAATAGTAGTCTTCCCAAAAGGTCATAAACCACTACTTTATCTATTGTTACTGCCTTTGAATTAATTTTTATTTGCTTGTTTTTATTGGAAACCAAAACTTGATTTTCGAATGTTTCTAAATCAATAGTTCCCAAAGTTTTGTTGGTGTATCGCAACACAAAACGGTCGTTGAAAGTTCCCGCAACTGTATTAAAAGTAAAAGGGCCACTTCTTAAATCAAAGATAGAATTGGTTAGTTTATCTTCTATAAAAACCGCTTGATTGGTGAGTACACCGTCTGCCTGATCAATCTTTATGGTGAAAGCTCCTTCGATTGTGGTTCGGAATCCCAGTGGCACTTGGTCATTTTCGTCAAAAGGTAAGGCACGTCCTTGGATTACTAAATTCTTTTCTTGGTTGATGCTGTAAAAATCAACGAATTCATTGCCGTCAAAACTCTCTCCATCAAAACGACTGTCGTACTCATTTGTAGCATCCGTAATGTAGCCAATTAACGTTTGTTTGAAAGCACCTTGGGTATTGGTTAAGTTCAACCAAATGCGGTGTTTCTCGAAAGTGGTAGTTTTAGTTTTTGGATTTCTGGTTTTGAAAAACTGAGAGTTGTCCATTATTTTTCCAAGATTATCTATTCGCATACTGTTGTTGAATATTGCATTACCACTAACTAGTTTACTAGTTGTAAAAAAAGCTTGTCCAGCAGCAATTTTGCCATTTGGAATATTGGCGTTAACACCGCCTGTACTGCCACTTGGTGCCATAGAAGTACCAACACCACCTAGCAAATTATAAGATGCGTAGTCATCTGAAGTGTAGGCTAATGTGCCTGAACCTGCAGTAGTTCCAATAATTTCACCTGTGACAGGATCTGTGATATTAAAATTGTCGCGGTTTTGTCTTTTAGTATTATGTGTCCAAAAATAAATCGTGCCGTCGATAACAGTTTTATTAAAATCTAAAAATTTATCCGCATCTATTGCAGACGGATAGGGATTTCCAATAAGATTTGAGGTTCCTTCAGGTGCTCCTAAATTAAATACAATTGGAATTTCAATTTTTCCATTATTAGGTTTACCAATAAAAGTGGCTTTAAATAAACTTGGTGCAGTATACGTTTTAGGTCCAAGAAAAATATACCCTTTTCCTGCCACCATTTTGTATGTTACTGGATCTGTCACATTTTCCCAATCCTCTATAGAGGCATTGTAAACATAAAACTTATCTAAAAACGTATTAGGGGAAACTTGCAGCAAAGTTTGGTCTAGTACTGGCGAAGACCAATAGGTATAATCCGTATTAAGAATTACAGTGCTTGTCCTTTCGAATTTTATATCGCCAATGTTTGTGTTGGTATCGTTTATTTGAACTAAACTACCAGTTTGACTATAATCATCGCTTAAAATATTTACGGTACCATTATTTTTTAACCCATTTTGGACTTTTAAATAATCGCTTGGTGAAACTGTTACTATTTTTCCAGCATTAACTGTTAAATCTCCATTTGCAATAAGATTGTTGGAAATACTTGTATCAAAATCATTGCCTAAAACGACATTGGCAAATTCCTCAGGATTTGAATGTACATTATTATTTATTATTTGTGTTGTGCTTCCAAGAAAATGAACTGTTCCGTTACCCTCGAGAAAATTAGTAGTAGGCAGGCTATTAAGGTTATTAGTCCAATTACCATAAAGATACATTTGACCATCAGCGTTTGAGTCATTATTGTCGTCCATATCTAATGTGCCCGTACTGTTAATAATCACATTCCCGTGTACTTCGAGTTTGTTGTTGGTACTGGCTTCTAAAATAACTTGTTTTGTAGAAATAGTCAAATTATTACAAACGGCAAGATCTTGATAATTTTCTGAATAAGTCGCTAAATAGGATATAGTTGAATTCTTAGAAGAATTAGAATCTACAGTTACATCCGTTGTCACGTCTGGCACGACTAAACCTTCCCAGTTGGCACAATTAAACCAATTGGTATCTACATTCCCTACCCATTGACCTGGTGAATTACTCGTTCCAATATAATAAGTTGCTTCTGCCCGCGTAGCTATTAGGCTAGAAGGGTCTTTTGTGTAACGACCAGAGCTAAAAGTCCAATTGCCAGATATACTCACACTTTGAATAATGGCTCTTTTTGTAACAGGGCTTACAGAAGTTCCGTGCACTTGATTGTTTTTGTAGAAACCACTTTGAGCATTACTAACTGTATTTTCTACACTAAAGCAAGTCAATGTAATTGGTAATCTGGATTCACGAGTAATGCCGCCTGCATCTGAACCACTACAAGCGCTTGTTAATGGAACCCATGCTACTGCATTGGTTAAACCGTGCAGTAAAGTTCCATTTAAAGTATAATTGGCTTGATTAGCATCTATTGTACCATCAGAAGTAAAACTCCCTTGAAGTAAATAAATTTGATCTGAATCAGAGCCAGTAACAGAGATATTAGGCGAAAACGTATTATCTGTAACACCAGAAAAATCAGTCGTTCTATTATTTGAAGTGGTGCCAGTAACCACATTAACGGCACTAAACCAATTAGCGGATCCATCGGTTGTAAATGCTAAAACGGAACCCGCTGGAATGCTTGATGTGTTGGTGCTTTTATAGGTAATAACCGCCGTATAAGGTGCTTCTGCTGGATTATCTCCTCCTCCTCCCCACTTATCTGTTCTAACGTTTGCAGCTGCTCCAGCTTCATAGCGGGCATTAACAATTGTAAATGAAGTGCCTGGGGCTATATCTACCAATGTAGCGATAAGATATTCATCATTTGCTCCTGAACCGCTTACTTGACCATCATAGCCAACAAACAATAATTCACCAGGTTTGAAAACAGTAGATGTGTTTATATCAAAAGGTGTACTCATTGCCAAAGTCAAACCCGTTGCTGTAGCTTCAAGAGTAAGTCCCGTCCCAACTACGCTATGGATAATTGAAGTAAAGCTAGACACTCCTGCAACAGCTGATGCAATTCGCGGTGAACTTGTCATAGTACCAGTACTAGTAATAGACACTATTCCTGAATATCCTAAATCAATATTACCATTTGCATCTGTAGCGGACACTTTTACAGTTGTCATTGGACTGCCTATACCAGTTGAAGTGGGTTGTTGGGTAAAAACTAATTTAGACGCTACAACTGATAAAACATTCTGACCATTTATTGAATTTGCAGCCGTAAATGATGAAAATCCTGAGCCTGACGCACTAGTTGTTACATTGGCATTTGAGATGTTAAATACAAAATCATCTCCATCCAAATTACCACCCGTATTATTTGGATTTATCTGAACGGATAATCGAACTGTTAAAGTAACACTGCCGTTGTCTGGAACAGAAATCAATGGATCCCCAGTAAATGTAATTTGATTTGTACTTACTACTCCATCTGCAATTTTAGTAGTTCCATTAAACAATGCTACTGCTTGAATAGCATCTGACCAAACATCAATAGCATTTCCGAGGTTTTGAGAAAAAACTATACTATTTACTATAGTTTGTAAATTATCAGCATCGGTAAGGTCGCTACCGCCATCTCTAATGGTAAATTGCCATACCTGAGTTCCGTCAGCCGTTGTTGTTATGGTGGCATCATTTTCTAATGAGGAAACCGTCGCTGATTCACCATTTGCAGTTATAATATCCGATTCTAAATTACCTGTAACAGCTCCTGATAGCGTAATAGTTTTGGTAGCGGCATTTGTAGAAGTAATGGAAATAGATTCGTTATAGCTATTAATGGCTAACCCACTTTTTAAACGAATATAAATTATTTGCGAAGATACTATCCCTAAAGAAGGCGTATAAGATAAAGTAGTACCATACACCCCACCCGAAGAAGTGGCAATTTCATAATTTGTTGGCGCAATTACCACAAGATTTGCAGATAAATTACTACCCGAAACTGTGAAATTTTGATTTGCGGATGGTCCAGTACCTACTGTATAAGTAAATCCAGACAAAGCAGTAGTAGCTGATGTGATTGTCGGTTGCGTAACCGTACCACTACAAGAAATGTTTTTGGTAGTTGCTGCTGCGCTGGTCGCCGTTATGTTTTCACTATTATAGCTTGCAACAGCCAATCCCGCTTTGAGGCGAACATAAATAGTGGTTGCCGCTACTGTTCCAGAAGTTGGTGTAAGTGTTATGGAACTTCCAAAACCAGAACCAGATGTCGTGGATATTTCAAAATCAGTTGGTGGTGTAATTACCATATTTGCTGTTAGTTTGGAACCAGAGGCAGTAAAAGTTTGTTCAGCCGATGGTCCAGTAGCTAATATAAAAGTAAAGCCTGTTAATGAGGTCGGACTAACTGTAATTATTGGATTAGGATCACAAATAGATTCATGAGTACCTACATAAGTCCAAGTATCTACTGCATAACCATTCCATTCTGTTGCAGGGTCAAAAGTATCGCTACCATTACTGTCTCCATTTTGAATAGTTGACTTCCTTATCAAAGTATTAGTAGCAGTCGAAGTAAGACCTGTTCCCCATTCGGCTCCAGGATCTGTGCCTATAAGCCCAATAACATCTATTAATACTGAAGCTTTTCTCAATGCTACGGCATCATCTCCATTAAAAGTAAGACTTCCACTTATTTGATCAGCTGTGATTGCAGTAGCATTATTAAGCACAAAAGTACCGTAAGCGGCAATTGTTCCCGTTAATGCTATTGTAGAAGTCGCAGTTGCACTACCATTGGCATAAACAGCTAGATCATAATTACCTGTTAAAGTAATGGTACTTGCCGTAGGATTATAAATTTCAATGTATTTATTATTGCTACTTCCTTCCCCATATTCAGAGATAAAAAGTTCGTTGCAACCAGATGCGGCAGCTGTAACACTTCCACTACAAGCAACATTTTTAGTTGTTGCTCCCGTACTGGTTGCAGCAATATTTTCACTATTGTAGTTTGCAACTGCTAATCCCGCTTTGAGTCGGACATAAATTGTGGTGTTTGGCACTGTTCCTGTTGTAGGTGTTAAGCTAACTGAACTTCCAAAACCCGAACCGGTGGTTGAGGAGATTTCATAATTTGTTGAAGGTGTAACTACCAAGTTTGTTGTTAAATTAGATCCACTAACTGTCAAAGATTGTTCTGCTGATGGGCCTGAGCCTGAAACATAAGTAAACCCAGTACGTGATGATGGTGTCACCGTGATTGATGGTGTTGTAGTAGAAAATCCAGAAATGCTTATTTCATCTATTCCAACACCAATTGCATTAGACGTTCCTGCAACCGTGAACTTAATTTTTACTTGGGTACCACTATAAGAACTTAAATCAAAAGGAGCTTGAGCAACAAGGGTACTACTTAATGGAGTTCTAGTTCCAAGATTAGTCCAATTACCGCCGTTATCAGTAGAAATCCAAACAGTGAGTATAATTTCTGCTGCTGTTGTACCTCCAAAAGTCCTTGCTTTAAAATTTAATGATTCACCTGTGTAACTATTAAAATCCATTACAGGAGAAATTGTAGAAGATGTAGCTTGTAGCAATTGGACATAAGTTGATCCAGATATATCTGTGTCAATCCAAGAAGCAAAACCTGAAACATCAGTTCGTGTCGGAGTTATATTTACCTGTCCCCAACCAAAAACTGAAAACAAAAATATTATCAATAGTAATTTTAATCTCATAAAGTATTTCTATAGCTTAATAATGCATATCATTTTAATCCATAAAAATTAAGAAATTATGTAGTAGAGGTTGGGGGATTCAAACTTACGGCTAAAGTCCCTGATTTAAAAATTTTAAGATTACTAAATTATTAACAATTTATGTAGATAAGTCACTAATTTACAACAATGTGAAGCTAAAACGACACTGAAATGGAATCCAAAGTAAATACGCTTTCGCAGATTGTTAAATTGGATGCAGTACAATTATGATATACGAAATGAAAAAGTATTTTAAAAACATTTATCACAAAAAGAGGCTCTTTCCATTTTCTGCCCTTCAAATGCAAATGAATGTTTTTTTTGTTAATAAAAATATTACTTTTATCAATATGAAAGTGTTACAATTTCCTTTAGCGAGAATCACGATTGGTTTTTTGAGTGGAATCCTTGTTGGGTATTACTTCAAACCCGATGTTGCATTTGTATTTTTGACTCTTTTTATCGCTACTTGTGTTTTTGTTTTTACTTATTTCTTGTCGAAAAGGGATTCAATAAATGTTATTTATTTTGGTCTTGCCACTTATTTTCTTGCTTTTACTGTTGGCACAAGTACCCAAATCATCCACACGGATTCTTATCAGGAAAGCAATTACATTCATCAGGAATCGATTTTCGAAAAATCGCATTTGGTCTCGGTTACTATTCGAGAAAAATTGCGGAGTTCGGCTTATAACGACCGTTATATTGTCCTTGTAAACCAGATTGACGATTCAGTAAACACAGGAAGAATGCTACTGAATGTTCGAAAAGACAGCTTGAATCACCCTTTCGAAATTGGGACTACTTTGCAAATAGACGGAAGTTTATACCAAAACAGCCCAGCCAAAAATCCGAACCAGTTTGATTACGGCAAATACCTTGAAGGCAAACAAATCTATGCCCAGATGTATGCCGATGTTTCGGATATTAAAATCGGTTCTGTAATTGAAAAAGATATTTGGTATTATACTTCAAAATTGCGAAGCAAAATCATTCGGAACTTGGAGAAAAGCAACTTCAACAAAACAGAATTGAATGTTGCCATTGCCCTGATTTTAGGACAACAACAGGACATTTCGCCCGAGATTATCAGAGATTATCAATTTGCCGGTGCGGTGCATATTTTGTCGGTTTCGGGATTGCATATTGGGTTTATTTTGTTGTTTGTAACTTTTCTTTTGAAGCCTTTCCCCAATACAAGACGTGGTTCGTTTATCAAGCTTCTTATTATTTTGTTTTCACTATTTTCCTTTGGATTAATTGCAGGATTGGCTCCCTCAGTGCTGCGCTCCGTCACGATGTTTTCGTTTGTCGCTATCGGAATGTATTTGCGAAGAAGCACTAATATTTTTCACACTTTATTAGTGTCGATGTTACTCATTTTGTTGGTTCAGCCGTCGTTTTTGTTTGATGTGGGTTTCCAATTGAGTTATATTGCCTTGTTTTTTATCCTTTGGTTGCAACCTTTATTGGCTCAACTTTGGAAACCAAAAAATAAAATAGCAAATTATTTTTGGGAAATATTAACCGTTTCTTTTGCGGCACAAATTGGCACTTTGCCGTTGAGTATTTATTATTTTCATCAATTTCCGGGCTTGTTTTTTGTGACCAATTTGGTAATTATTCCATTTTTGAGTGTGATTATGGCTTTGGGCGTTTTGGTAATGCTTTTGGCGTCATTCGATTTTGTTCCCGTTTTTCTAGTCAAGTCATTGGAGTGGAGCATCTCTATTTTGAATAAAATCATCAATACGATTGCTTCTTTAGAGCAATTCATCTTTCGGGATATTCCGTTCAATTGGCTGTTGTTGTTGAGTTTGTATTTGTTGACTATTGCCACGATTGTTTGGTTCAAAAAACCGAGTTTCAACAGACTGGCTTTGGTATTAGTTACAGTAATTGTTTTACAAATTTCGTATTTCGAAACCCATTGGAACATTCAAAACCAAAGAGAAATGGTGGTTTTCAACTCGAAGAAAAATTCAATGATTGCTGAGCGAAACGGTGAAAATGTCACTTTGTATGCTAATGACAGTCTATTGGAAATAGCTTCAAAAAATAAAACACTTTCGGGGTATTTGATGGGAAATTTTAGTCGTTTGACTACTAAGAAAAATTTGAAAAACCTGATTTATTTTAACGGAAACCAAATTCTGATTTTGGATAGTTTAGGGGTTTATCCAAAAGACATTCGTCCTGATATTGTGGTATTTACGCAATCTCCGAAAATCAATTTGGAACGCTTTCTAACAGCTACTAAACCCAAAATAGTTGTCGCGGATGCTTCGAATTACAGAAACATTCAAAAACTGTGGAAAGCGACTTGCCTAAAAGCCAAAATCCCTTTTCACGCTACTGGCGAAAAGGGATTTTATAGATTGGAGTGATATTATTTTGTTTTCAAAATTCCATTGGCAACTTCCAGCCAAGCACTTGGTCCACCGGCAACATAACCAGTACTTCCAATTCCGGTGTAACTTGGTTTTCCTCCTTTTACCTTGGCAGTAGCAAAATAAACGGTTGGAAATCCTTGAATTCCAAATATTTGCTGCAACCCATTATTTTGGTTTTTAATTGCCTCCGATTGTGGTTTACTTCTTGGATAATCCAATTCAACTAAAACTACATTTTTTGCAGCCCAAGTTTTAAATTCTGGTGTTTTCAAAACCTCTTTTTGCAAACGAATACACCAACCGCACCAATCACTTCCTGTGAAAAACAGCAACATGGGTTTTTTAGTTTTATTGGATGCCGATATCGCTTTGTTGATGTCGGTTTCCCATTTTAGCTCTTGTGCTTGCATTGCAAATGAACCCATCACTAGTACTAATGCTATAAATACTTTCTTCATTTTTTATATAATTTAATTCATTTCTCTTTTCAAAAATAATGCCATTATCTCACGCCGTGCATCAATTTTTTGATGACTGGTGCCATTACAGCAGCAAAGATACCCACCACAACAGAAATCAGTGTCAGTATCCAAAAAAAGTAACTCAGTCCGTGTTCATCGGCGATCTTATCGATGTTTTCGCCAAACATTCCAGCTCCTTTCATCCCAATTGCGACCGCAAGATACCAAACTCCAAACATAAATGCAATCATTCTGGCGGGAACCAATTTACTCACGTAGGACAATCCCACTGGCGAAATACACAACTCAGCCATGGTATGTAAAAGATACACTAAAATCAGCCAAATCATACTTACCGAAGCAGTTTTGGCTCCGGGCTCAATTCCGTTAGCTCCAAAAGCGATACAAGCCATTCCCAAAGCGAGCAATGTCATTCCAATTCCGTATTTGTAATTTGCTGAAGGATTGTATTTACTTTCCCACCATTTCGAAAATAATGGAGCAAGTGTAATGATGAACAACGAATTCAAGGTAGAAAACCAGGTTGCTGCAACTTCCGTCAACGGTTCGGTTACTTTGTCAATTTTTAAAAATGATAAAGTTTCGTCAGACAAAGTCAAATAACCTGCGGTATAATAATCTTTGGCCAACATCCACAAGGCGATGGTCCAAATAATAACAAAACTACTACTTAAAATCACCGAAGCCAAGGTGTATGTTTTGAAGGTTTGCTTAAAGAGTAAGGTTAAAACCCAAGTTATAATGGCCAATGGCAAAATAGTCATTAAGGAATTTATTATCAAAAAAGCTACACTCCAATTGCCTTCCAAAACTCGATTGGTATAATCCGAAGCGAAAATGGTTAAACTGTTGGGTGATTGTTCGAAAATAGCCCAAAAGAAAATGGTTAGAAAAGCAAAAAACGTAACCGCCATTAATTTCTCTCTTGTGATTTGGGAATATTGGGTAAATCTGTAAATCAGTAATAGTATAAATAAAATCAAAGCGGTAAGAATCGCAATTGAATTTCCGTTTTCGCCTAAGAAACTAAAAACATCTATTTTGCCACCAGAGATTTTTGAAACCGGAGCATTCAAAATCCAAAGCAATCCCAAAGTAGCCATTATGCCAATTAATCCTAATTGAATTGGTGTAAATGGATTTCTTTTGTCGGAATCCGATACTTCAATTTTTGCCCTACTTGCTGCATTTGGCTTTAAGCCAATTTCTCCAAAGATATTTTGTGACAACCAAAATTGCAACATTCCGAAGAACATAAAA
>DAORUG010000001.1:47040-60327 GCA_035433125.1 Flavobacterium sp. | reverse complement strand
GGATTTGTGCTCATCCTGAGTAGAATTCCCTGGAATTTGTGGTTTTAAATAAAAATAAAAAGTCCTGAAAAGGACTTTTTTTACCTAGGCATGGTTTTTGCTAAATGGAGTTTAACTAAAAGTTTATTATGCAATCAAAGAGTCAAAAACACCAAAAAAGTAATTTTATAAATTGGAGTAGAAAAGCATTAACACTTTTTATCTCCATTGCTTTTCTTGGAATAGTAATTGGGCAAACGTCGAATAAAGAAAAAAATAAGACTTTAAAATATAAGGATAGCGTAACCAAAAACAAGTTAGCGATTGCAAAAACCGAAAAAATGCTGGCTTTAGATACTATCAAAAAAAACAAATCTTTTTTCGATCAACAGGAAGTTATAATAGACAGTTTGTTTCTAGGCACAGGAACATTTAAACTTTATAAAAAAAATGCGCACGCCTCCTATTATGCCGATAAATTCCACAATCGTAAAACAGCAAGCGGAAAAAAATACGATAAAAATAAATTTTCTGCAGCACACAAAAAACTACCCTTTGGAACCATTGTAAAAGTCACCAATGAAGCCAACGATAAATCAGTAATTGTAGAAGTTACCGACAGAGGTCCATTTGTAAGATCTAGAGAAATCGACTTGTCAAGGAAAGCATTTATGGAAATTACGGGAAATAAATCCTCTGGAAACATGAAAGTAACTTTGGAAATACTTCAAAAATAAGCGTTACCATTTTTTAAAAGGATTCTTGCTTAAATAGGAATTATAATACCGAATATCATTGGTCACTTCTTTTCCAAGCCAGTTTGGTTTTTCGAAAACTTCGGTTTCGGAATTCAATTCAATTTCGGCCATAATCAGGCCTTCATTTTCTCCATAAAATTCGTCAATTTCAAAAACGTGATTCCCCATTTTTACTTCAAAACGGGTTTTATCGATTACGCCTTCCTCACATAATTGCAATAAAGCTGTAGCTTCATCTACAGGAATTTCCTTTTCCCATTCAAAACGCGACAAGCCCGACTCATTTGAGGCTCCTTTTATCGTCAAGAATCCTTTATTTCCTTTTATGCGGACACGAACCGTCCTTCCGGGAACAGAGCTCAAATAACCCTGTGAAATTCGATTTTGAGTAAATGCTTCATTTTTGAAGGCATCCGAGTTGACGAGAAATTTTCTTTCTATTTCAATCATTTTGTAATTATTGAAAGTGTTCAAAAATATTTTGTAGATTTTCGTTATCAAATGTATAAAAAATCTTTGGCTATCTTAAGCTAATAGTTTTTACATAAATTTGTAATATGTCCGAAATAATTCCAAATAGAAAAATCATACACATCGATATGGATGCTTTTTTTGCTTCGGTAGAGCAAATGGATAATCCTGCTTTGCGCGGAAAACCCATTGCGGTTGGCGGTGCCGAAAATCGTGGAGTCGTAGCAGCTGCCAGTTATGAAGCTAGAAAATTTGGTGTCCGAAGTGCTATTAGCGGGGTTTTGGCCAAAAAAAATTGTCCTGATATTATTTTTGTCCGACCTAGATTCGATCGCTACAAAGAAATATCACAGAAAATCCAGAAAATATTTCACGAATACACCGATTTGGTCGAGCCGTTGTCACTTGACGAAGCCTATCTGGATGTTACAATAAACAAAAAGGGAAATCCTAGCGCCACTTTGTTAGCACAAGAAATTCGATTACGAATTCTTAACGAAGTGGGTTTGACAGCTTCAGCTGGAATTTCGGTCAATAAATTTGTAGCCAAAATTGCCAGTGATTTCAATAAACCCAACGGTCAAAAAACGGTCAATCCCGATGAGGTTCTTTCTTTTTTGGAAGTGTTACCCATTAGGAAATTTTATGGAGTTGGAAAAGTGACCACCGAAAAAATGTACCAATTGGGTATTTTCACAGGTTTGGAACTCAAAAGTAAATCGTTGGAATTCCTTGAAAAACATTTCGGAAAATCAGGAAATTTTTATTATAATGTTGTGCGAGGCATTCACAACAGTGAGGTAAAATCAGATAGAATTACAAAATCAGTGGCTGCCGAACATACTTTTGAGGTCAATTTATCATCCGAAATTTTTATGATGGAACAGTTGGAAAAAATAGCGACTTCATTAGAAAAACGACTCAAAAAACACCACATTGCAGGTAAAACGGTTACTTTAAAAATTAAATACAGCGATTTTACCCAGCAAACCCGCAGCAAAACATTACCTTATTTTATCTCTGACAAAGGACTAATTCTAGAAACGGTAAAAGAGCTATTGTTTCAGGAGCGAATGAAAGACTCTGTTAGATTATTGGGAATTTCCCTGAGCAATCTCAACACCGAAGAAAAAAAGACGGTTGTTGTGCAGTTGAAATTTGCGTTTTAGAAAGTTGTTGTGCAGTTGAAATTTGCGTTTTAGAAAAAAGATTACTCTTTGGAAACCAATAAATTCGTGTTTGTCGATAAAACTCTTCTGAACGTTAGCAAATTTACCCTATCCATCTATTGAATTAGTATTTTAATTATTTTTTTATATATCTTTAAACAATTAAATTTTAAACACATAACTATGAAAAAATCATTTTTGACAGTTTTAATTGCCGTTTTTGCTTTTACCATATCCCACGCACAAGGGATAAGTGGCAAATGGAAAACAACCTTGGAAAGTCCACAGGGTAATATGGATTTGTCATTTACTTTTAAAGCAGATGGGACAAAATTGACCGGAACCGTATCCTCTCCGATGGGAAGTCAGGATATAAATAACGGGAAGGTGACCGAAAATGAATTCTATTACGAAATTGATTTGATGGGGAATGTGGCGAAGTTTAATGGAAAACTAGATAAGGATATTATCAAACTTGCAATGATAATGCCAGAAGGAGCGCCTGAAGGGCCTGGTGGGCCAGGAGAATTAAAGCTTACTAGGGACAATTAACAACTATTTACTTTAGCTTGATTTCTTCATAATAAATAATTAACCCTTAAAAAGAGCTCTTTTTAAGGGTTAACTTTTTTAAAAAAAACCATACTCGAAAGTGTGGTTCTATAACTTGAAAATTTTTATTCTTATTTTCGATTGAGTTTAGATAGCAATCTTAAAAACTCGATGTACAACCAAACCAAAGTGATTATTAATCCCATAGCAGCGAACCATTCCATGAATTTTGGCATTTTTTGTTCTACTCCTTTTTCCATTCGGTCAAAGTCTAAAAACAAATTTAAAGCAGCAATTACAATTACAAAAACACTAATTCCAATGCTCATCATCGAATTGCCATAGTGTACGGGTACAAAGCTGGTAAACATAGAAAACAGCCAGGAAATCAAGTAATAAGTAGCGATAGCTAGAGTTGCTGCTACGACAACTGATTTGAATTGTTCGGTAACTTTTACAATTTTAAATTTATACAATCCCAAACATACCGCAAAGGTTACAAATGTGGCTCCTACGGCTTGCATTACAATTCCTGGATATTGAGCTTCGAAAATAGCTGAAACTCCACCAATAAACAATCCTTCGAATAAAGCGTAACCTGGTGCTAAAACTGGCGAATATTGAGGTTTAAAGGAGGCAATTAGAACCAAAATTAATCCTACGATGGCACCACCAATAGTCGGTAACATTGGGTTCATCCCGTTAAAAGTCATCCACCAAACAACGATTGCTGATGCGGTAAGCAACAAAAATAAGATTAAAGTTTTATTGATTGTTCCTGACAATGTCATGTCTTGGTTGTAATCAATAAGCGTAGCGTTATGCACTTTGCTATCGGCTGATGCAGATGTAGCCGAAAATGATTTATTGTTTAAAAACGGATTTTTCGATTCGAATGCCATACTGTTTTTGTTTAATTTTTATCAAAGATAGATTAAAAAATAAATTCTATAAAAAATCCGCCTTTAATATTTAAAAAAAGGCGGATTAATAAGTTTATGATTTTCCGGAGTTATAAAATTTCAGAAACTCTTAAGGTATTTACCATCCCTTTATCTTTTAAAGGCATTGCAGCCAAATTGATAAGATAATCTCCTTTGGTTACATAACCTTGTTCTCTAGCTATTTCATTTACATCGGCAATAGTGTCGTCGGTACTTCTCATTTTGTCATAAAAATAAGATTTTACACCCCACAACAAATTGAGTTGCGTAAGGATTCTTTTATTAGACGTAAAAACAAGAATATGAGCAGACGGTCTCCAAGCCGAAATTTGGAAAGCGGTGTAACCACTATTGGTCAACGTACAAATGGCTTTGGCTTCGATTATGTTTGCAGTTTGAGCTGCGTGATGGCATATCGTTTTGGTGATAAAACGGTTTGTTCTTACCTGTGGTGTATTTTGAGGCACTTTAATAAGAGGAGAATCTTCAACCGCTTCGATGATTTGAGTCATTTTTTCGATAACCTGAACAGGATAAAGACCAGCAGCCGTTTCGCCAGAAAGCATAACTGCATCGGCACCATCCATTACGGAGTTAGCGACATCATTTACTTCGGCACGAGTTGGTGTCAAGCTAGTAATCATAGTTTCCATCATTTGTGTTGCCACAATTACTGGAATTCGAGCAGTTTTGGCTCTAAGAATCAATTCTTTTTGTACTAATGGCACTTCTTGTGCAGGAAGTTCCACACCTAAATCACCACGAGCTACCATTAAGGCATCGCAATAAGCGACAATTTTATCGATATTTACTAACGCTTCCGGCATTTCTATTTTGGCAATAATAGGAATTTTTTCATCAGAATGTTTTGCTATTAATTCCTGTAAGTCCTGAAGATCTCTTGGTGTTTTTACAAATGAAAGTGCAATCCAATCTACTTTTTGTTCGATAGCAAAAATAGCATCGGCGATATCTTTTTCAGTTAAAGCAGGAAGTGATATTTTGGTATTAGGAAGATTAACTCCTTTTTTTGATTTCAATTCTCCGCCTTGAATTACTTTAGCTAAAACTTCCGTTTTTTTGTCGGTTTCAATAATTTCAAAAATAAGTTTACCATCATCAAGCAAAATACGTTCTCCTGGATTCACATCGTTTGGAAAGTTTTGATACTTCATGAAGACTTTTTTAGCAGTTCCAATGATGTCTTCGGCAGTTGTAAACGTAATTAAATCACCATCATTTACTACCACACCTTCTTCCATAATTCCAACGCGAAGTTTTGGACCTTGTAAATCTCCCAAAATTGCTGTGGTATAACCAAACTCTTCGTTAAGTTGTCTAACAATTGCAATTCTTTCCTTTACATCATTATAATCAGCATGCGAAAAATTGATTCTAAACACGTTTACACCTGCGTCAATCATATCCTTTATGATTTCTCTTGTACTACATGCAGGCCCAAGAGTGGCTACAATTTTTGTTTTTTTGTTTGTTGACATTGATATTAAAAAATTAAATTATTTTTCGATTTTATTTTATGTGTATCTACAGAATAGGCTGTAGATATGTTTTCAATTGTATTCAATAGAAGCTGAATTTCTTTAATATCCATCACTTCTTCTGTGTTTTCTATTTTTAAAAAATAATCCACTTTTTTAAATTCAGGAAGTAAAAACACTTTTGTTGACACTTCCATATTTAAATTTGAAAACAGATTTTGATTGTTCTCTTTTTTCTGTTGAATTACTTCATTTTTGTTTTGAATCAAATTCCAGGAAATTTCTTTTTCTTTATCATAATAATAAAATCTCGAGAAATTGGTCTCTCCTTCTTTGATGTTAATATGAATTTCATTCTTGTTACTTATTAAATTTATGGGCAGTTTTTGATTGATAAAATAGGCTAGTCTATAGTCTTCTAATGAAGTATGAATAGCCACTAGTTGATAATTAATTTCGTCAAAATCTTCAAAATCTAATTTATGAACAGCCATTTTATTGAAAAAATAAGGTGTAAATATAGTATTTCTATTGTAGCATTGACTTCAAAAAAAGCAAGTTTTTTCTAATTGAAAAACGAAAACGTTGTAAATTAAAGAAAATTCAGCTATTTAGCATCGATTTTTTTTTGAAACGCAAAATAGGCTCTTTGTGAGGCTTTTTCTTCTGCTTTCTTTTTTGACGTGGCTCTAGCTTTTGCAATAACTTTATTGTCGATGCTTAGTTTTACGCCAAAAAAGCGTTGCCCATCAATTCCGTTATCTTCAAAAATATCATAATGAAATTGTTTTTTTTCTTTCTGACACCATTCAATCAACAGGCTTTTGTAGCTGATTACTTTTCCTTCTAATCTGGCAATATCTACATAAGGATTAACGACTCTTTTTTGAATAAACTTTTCGCAATATTCATATCCTCGGTCTAAATAAATGGCGCCAACCAAAGATTCAAAAACATTACCGTGAATATTTTCTCCAAAATGTTGCACAGGCACTTTGCTGTCTATGAAACGAACCAAATTTAGGTCTTTCCCAAGTTCGTTCAGGTGTTCTCTACTGACAATTTTGGACCGCATTTTGGTCAAATAGCCTTCGTCACCTGCTGGTACTTTATTGAATAAATGAGCTGCAATTACGGAGCTCAACATTGCATCTCCAAGAAATTCTAATCGTTCGTAACTAAAAGCATTTCCTTTTTCATCTTGTTTATTAGAGGAGCGATGCGTGAATGCTTTTTTGAAATAATCAAGATTAATAGGAACAAATCCTAGTATTTCGCTAATAGAATCAAAAAAAATCCCGTCTTCAAGAGAACGGGATTTTGAAAATATTTTTCTAATTAGTCTCATTCTAAGTATTAGATGTCTAATTTTTTTACTAAAACGCAGGCATTATGACCTCCAAAACCAAAAGTATTGCTCATCAAAACTTTCACATCTCTTTTTTGGGCTACATTAAAAGTGAAGTTTAATTTAGGATCAATGTTTTCGTCATCCGTAAAATGATTTATGGTAGGCGGAACAATTCCGTATTTTATAGAAAGTATAGAAGATATGGTCTCTATTACACCAGCGGCTCCAAGTAAATGACCAGTCATCGATTTGGTAGAATTCAAATTCATGGTGTAAGCGTGTTCTCCAAAAACGTGCAGAATAGCTTTAGATTCGGCTATGTCCCCAAGAGGCGTTGATGTTCCGTGCATATTTACACCATCAACATCTGTAGGACTTAAGCCCGCATCTCTTAAGCAATTTAACATAACATTTTTTGCACCTAATCCTTCTGGATGTGGTGCTGTGATATGATACGCATCGGCAGACATTCCACCACCACCAATTTCGCAATATATTTTTGCGCCACGAGCTACGGCATGTTCGTATTCTTCAAGAATTAAAGCTCCTGCTCCTTCGCCTAAAACAAAACCATCACGGTCTTTGTCCATAGGTCTGGAAGCTGTTTTTGGATCATCATTTCTTGTAGATAAAGCGTGCATGGCATTAAATCCACCCATTCCTGCAATTGTTACTGCGGCTTCTGAACCACCAGTTACCATTGCATCAGCATGACCTAGTCGAATGTAATTGAAGGCGTCAATAATGGCATTTGTAGAAGAAGCACAAGCCGAAACGGTTGTGAAGTTTGGACCTCTGAATCCGTATTTAATTGAAATATGACCACCAGCAATATCGGCAATCATTTTTGGTATGAAGAAAGGATTGAATCGAGGTGTTCCATCTCCTTTGGCAAAATCAAGCATTTCATTTTGAAAAGTTTCTAATCCGCCAATTCCTGAACCCCAAATAACTCCCACTCTGTCTTTGTCTAATTTTTCAAGATTGAAACCAGCATCTTTTACAGCTTCCTCAGCTGTAACTATCGCATATTGTGCATAGCGATCCATTTTTCGGGCTTCTTTTCGGTCTATGAAATCTTCAACATTGAAGTTTTTTACTTCACAAGCAAATTGGGTTTTGTGCTTTGAAGCATCATAATGAGTTATTGTCGCGGCGCCACTAACACCGTTAATAAGGCCATTCCAGTATTCTTGTATATTATTTCCTATAGGAGTAAGCGCTCCTAAGCCAGTTACTACAACTCTCTTTAATACCATAACCTAAGGTTTTTATCTATTTTCAACAAATAAAACCCACGCTTTCTTATCTGTAATACTACTACAAAGAGACATGGGGTTATTTTATTTTAAATATTGTTTTGATTGAAATTCAATCGAAATTTAGTTTTAAAAATAATAGCACCCGATTTTCAAAAAACTAATTTTCAAAAACAAATCCCATTTTTTTTGGAATTTGAAATTTCTAAATTTTAGATTTTAAAGATCGGGTGTTTTTTTATTATTTCTTAGCTTCTTCGATATAAGAAATCGCTTGACCTACGGTAGCAATGTTTTCAGCTTGATCGTCTGGAATTTGAATATCAAATTCTTTTTCGAATTCCATGATAAGTTCTACTGTGTCTAATGAATCAGCTCCTAAATCATTAGTGAAGCTAGCTTCTGTTACAACTTCGTTTTCGTCAACGCCTAATTTGTCTACGATAATCGCTTTTACTCTTGATGCAATGTCTGACATAATCTTTAATTTTAAAATTTAATTTGTTGGCAAAAATAAAAAACTTTATTTTAAAACAACTATTTAGTTAATAAATGTGACAGCTAATTTATAAAATAAATTTAACAAAGACTTTATAAAGTTATTTATTATCACTTTTTATTCTTTTTTTTGCATAAATGAAATCAATTTGGTTATGAAGAAAATCGTAATTTTCGCTTCTGGATCGGGTACTAATGCTGAAAACATTATAAAACACTTTAAAAGCACAAACACCGGAACAGTCGTTTCTGTGTTTACAAACAACCCAAATGCCAAAGTGATTGAAAGGGCCAAAAACTTTCAAATTCCAACGGAGATTTTTTCAAAAGAGGAATTATTTTCAGGCAAAGTCTTACAAAAAATACTTGCCATTGCCCCAGATTTGATAGTTCTTGCTGGTTTTTTATTAAAATTACCCAAAACCATCATCGAATCCTATCCCAATTCTATAATAAATATTCATCCCGCTTTGTTGCCAAAATATGGCGGAAAAGGAATGTATGGAATGAACGTGCACAAAGCCATTGTCGAAAATAAGGAAAAGGAAACCGGAATTACTATTCATTATGTCAATGAAAATTATGACGAAGGAAATATTATTTTTCAAAAAAAAGTAACCCTTTTAGTTACAGATACTCCAGAAGTTGTAGCCGAAAAAATTCACGAACTGGAACAAAAATACTTTCCATCAGTTGTAGAAGATGTTCTAACTTCCAACTTTTAACCTCACATTTTGAATCACGACGTACACATATATACTGATGGCGCTGCAAAAGGTAATCCCGGTCGTGGCGGTTATGGTGTTGTGATGGAACTCGTGGGAACGCCACACAAAAAAGAATTCTACGAAGGGTTTCGTCATACTACCAATAATAGAATGGAATTACTGGCCGTAATTGTGGGGCTCGAAAAACTAAAAAACCCCAATATGAAAGTTCTGATAGTTTCGGATTCAAAATACGTTGTGGATTCCGTTTTAAAGAAATGGGTTTTTGGCTGGGAGAAAAAAGGTTTTGCAGGCAAGAAAAACCCCGATTTGTGGAAACGATTTCTTGTGGTTTACAGAAAACACCAAGTCGATTTCAAATGGATCAAAGGACATAACAATCATCCTCAAAACGAGCGTTGCGATGAATTAGCGGTTTTTGCATCGAGCCAAAAAGAGCTTTCAGTTGATGTTTTTTATGAGAAAGAGGAGGAGAAACTTTTGTGATAACTTTGAGACTTCCAAACTTTGCAACTCTAAAACTTATAAACTATCTTTGCCGCTTAATTCGAAACTCTTCAGATGAATAAATTACTGATTGTTGGAACCGTTGCTTTCGACGCTATTGAAACGCCTTTTGGCAAAACAGACAAAATCTTAGGTGGTGCAGGGACTTACATAGGACTTTCAGCTTCACATTTTAATCTTCAATCAGCCATTGTTTCGGTGGTTGGCGATGATTTTCCTCAAGAATATTTAGATTTATTGACTGATAAAAATATTGATATTTCAGGTTTAGAAGTTGTTAAAGGTGGGAAAACCTTCTTTTGGAGTGGATTGTATCACAATGATTTAAACTCCAGAGACACTTTGGCAACCGAGTTGAATGTGTTAGCTGATTTTCAGCCAAAAGTACCTCAAAATTTCAAAACTGCCGATGTGGTAATGCTAGGAAACTTGCATCCATTAGTACAAAGCAGTGTTTTAGACCAAATGGATGTTAAGCCTAAATTAGTAGTTCTTGACACTATGAATTTTTGGATGGATTGCGCATTGCCAGAATTATTAGACGTGATTAAGCGTGTAGATGTAATCACAATCAATGATGAAGAAGCAAGACAACTTTCTGGCGAATATTCTTTGGTGAAAGCAGCCGTGAAAATTCACGCAATGGGACCAGAATATGTGGTTATCAAAAAAGGGGAACACGGAGCGTTATTGTTTCACGATCACCAAATTTTCTTTGCGCCAGCTCTACCATTAGAAGAAGTTTTTGATCCAACAGGAGCCGGAGATACCTTTGCAGGAGGATTTGCAGGATATATTACGCAAAGTGAAAACGTATCTTTCGAAAATATGAAAAACGCTATAATTTATGGTTCTAATCTCGCTTCCTTTTGTGTAGAAAGATTTGGAACCGAAAGAATGGTGCATCTAGAGAAGGATGAAGTGATTGCGAGATTACAGCAATTCAAATCTCTAACTCAATTTGATATAGAAATATAAAAAATTTGCCTCGAGATTTCGAGGCTTTTTTTATTAAGAATAAACGTAATTTATCAGATTTTAAACTAATAATTTGCGATAAAAACAACTAACTACAAATTACAACAACACAATGAGCGACGCAATTAAACACGAATGTGGCATTGCCCTTTTAAGATTAAAAAAACCGTTAGAATTCTACAAAGAAAAATACGGAACTGCTTTCTACGGGATAAAAAAAATGTATCTCTTAATGGAAAAGCAGCACAATCGAGGTCAAGATGGAGCTGGTTTTGCAAGCATCAAACTTGATGTGGAGCCAGGCGAACGATACATAAGCAGAGTTCGGTCGAATGCTTCCCAACCTATTCAAGATGTTTTCGCCCAAATAAACGAAAGAATAAATGATGAATTGGCTGCCAATCCTGAATATGTAGATAATGTAGCTTTGCAAAAACACAAAATCCCTTACATAGGCGAATTGTTTTTAGGACACGTTCGTTATGGTACTTTCGGAAAGAACAGCATCGAAAGTGTCCATCCGTTTTTACGTCAAAACAACTGGATGCACCGAAATCTAATTTTGGCTGGAAATTTTAATATGACCAATGTAACGGAGCTTTTTCAAAGCCTAATTGAACTGGGTCAACATCCAAAAGAAATGGCGGATACCGTTACGATAATGGAAAAAATCGGACATTTCTTAGACAATGCGGTTACTGATTTGTATCAAGAATGCAAAAATAATGGATTGAACAAAAGAGAAGCTTCACCAGTAATTGCCGAAAAATTAGATATCGCCAGAATTTTGAAGAGGGCTTCCAAAAATTTAGATGGTGGTTATGCAATGGCAGGACTTTTGGGACACGGAGACGCTTTTGTTTTTAGAGACCCAGCAGGAATTCGCCCAGCTTATTTTTATGAAGACGACGAAATTGTAGTTGTTGCGTCCGAACGTCCGGTTATTCAAACGGTTTTCAATGTGCCTTTCGAAAAAGTACAGGAGTTACAACCTGGAAATGCTTTAATTATAAAGAAAAACGGAACAGTTACCGAAGAAGAAATTCTCCCGCCAACTATCAAAAAAGCTTGTTCTTTCGAAAGAATTTATTTCTCTCGAGGTAGCGATGCCGAAATATATCAGGAGCGAAAAAACTTAGGAAAACTAATACTTCCAGCTGTTCTAGAAGCCATTGATGACGATACAGACAACACCGTTTTTTCGTATATTCCTAATACTGCCGAAACTTCTTTCTACGGAATGGTCGAAGCGGCTCAGGATTTTTTGAACCAAAGAAAAAACAATTACATTCTCGAAAACAGAAAAAAATTAACCAGAGAAAAACTCGAGGAAATACTAGCGGTAAAAATTCGTACCGAAAAAGTAGCCATCAAAGATGCCAAACTGCGAACTTTTATTACCGAAGACAGCAATCGTGATGATTTAGTAGCTCACGTTTATGATGTGACTTATGGAGTGATAAAACCAACGGATAATTTGGTAATTATTGATGACAGTATTGTTCGTGGAACCACACTTAAAATGAGTATTATCAAAATGATGGATCGTTTGAAACCCAAAAGCATTGTTATCGTTTCATCGGCTCCACAAATTCGTTATCCGGATTGTTACGGAATCGATATGGCAAAATTAGAAGGTTTGGTTGCTTTTAGAGCGGCTTTAGATTTATTAAAAGACAGAAATTTGTATCATATTGTCGATGAAGTTTATGTTAAATGCAAACAACAGGAAGATTTTCAAGACAGCGAAGTGGTCAATTTTGTCACCGAAATCTATGCGCCATTCCAGCCGCAGGAAATTTCAGATAAAATAGCAGAACTTTTAAGTTCACCTGAAATCAATGCAGAAGTGAAAATTATTTTCCAAACGGTTGAAAATTTGCATATCGCTTGTCCGAAGAATTTAGGGGATTGGTACTTTACAGGCGATTACCCAACTCCCGGAGGGAATCGTGTTGTAAATAAGGCATTTATGAATTTTTATGAAGGAAAAGACGCAAGAGCTTATTAATGAGTTACTATTTAAGTATTTTATCGAGTATTTAAGCTTTTCGTCTAAAAAACTTGTACACAACAGTATTTGAATATATATTTGTCTCACCATAATATTAGTAGGTTAAGTTTATGGTAGATTTGGGGCAAAAAGGGTGGAAGAAATTCCACCTTTTTTATTGGAATAAAGTCAAAGAATCTTAAAACTGTTGCTTTCACCCCGATTTGATACTTATCCCAATATATTTTAAATAAATAAACGTTTAAAACCACAAGGTTATTAACTTTGCATTACCGTAATTTAGTAGATTAAGTTTATGGTAGATTTGGGGCAAAGAGGTGAAAGCAATTTCACCTTTTTTATTGGAATAAAGTCAAGGGAATTCACCAGCCTTTTTTTGAAAGATTTTTATAATTACTTCTTGTACAAATTATTGTGGTCGATATATTCCCAAACTTTTTCTGGTAAAAGAGGACGTACGTTCTTTTTTAATTTGATATTTTCCCGAATAAATGTCGATGATATTTCTACTATTGGCGCACTAATAATATGAATTTTGGGATGGTTTTTAAAGGCAGAATTTTGCAACTCCGATGAAATT
>DAORUG010000001.1:0-46940 GCA_035433125.1 Flavobacterium sp. | reverse complement strand
TCTAGGGTACACATAAATTTCGTGGTTTTGCAAAATTATCTCGTGGTTTTTCCATTTGTGTAAAGATTTCAAATTGTCTTCGCCCATAATTAACGAAAAAATGTGTTGCGGAAATTTTTCCTGCAAATGAGCTAAAGTATTCACGGTATAATTAGGTTGAGGCAACTTGAACTCAATGTCCGAAGGTTTGATTTTTGGATAATCTTCCGTAGCCAAAAAAACCAATTGCAGACGTTGGTAATCATCAAGCAAAGTCTGTTTGTTTTTCAACGGATTGTGTGGTGTAACGACCATCCAAATTTGGTCCAAGCCGGAATATTCTGCCAAGTGGTTGGCAATAATCAAGTGCCCAATGTGAATGGGATTGAATGTTCCGAAATAGAGACCGATTTTCATATTATTTTGTTTCGCAAAGATTCACCAAGTTTACACAAAGATTCGCAAAGTAATATTAAAATTTTTTGTGTGTCTCTGTGTTTCTCTTTGTGAATCTTCGTGTAATGTTTTTAATCTTTTACAAATTGTTTCACCAATTGATACGCTTCCTCTTTGGCAGTATCCAAATCATAATTCTTTATTATAGTATCAAATTGTGGAGCTGTCGCCAATTCTACGTGAGCTTTGGCGATACGCATATTGATTTTTTCGTCACTTTCAGTAGAACGTTCTTTGAGTCTTCTTTTGAGTTCATCCACGCTGGGTGGTTTTACGAAAACGGCCAAAGTTTCCTCTGGGAATTTATGTTTGATGCGTAAACCTCCGGCAACGTCAATGTCGAAAATCACGTTTTTGCCTTGAGCCCAAATGCGTTCGACTTCACTTTTCAGAGTGCCGTAAAAGTTATCTCTATAGACTTCTTCCCATTCTACAAAATCTTCGTTTTTAATGTGGGTTTTGAATTCTTTTAGCGACATAAAGTAATAATCTTTTCCGTTTACTTCTTCGCCACGAGCTTCCCGCGTTGCTGCCGAAATCGAAAACTCCAAATTCAAGTCTTCTTGCTTTAATAAATGTCTAACGATGGTGGTTTTTCCTGAACCCGATGGAGCCGAAAACACTATTAATTTTCCTTTTTTCATTTTATGCTGAATTTATTCCAGTATCTTTTTTTTAATTACGAATTACACGAATTTCCACTAATCAATTTGTGATAATTCGTGTAATTTGTGGCTAAATTTTACAACACATTCAAAACCTGCTCCTTAATCTTCTCCAATTCGTCCTTCATCATCACGACTAATTTTTGCATTTGAGCGTGATTGGATTTGGAACCCATTGTGTTGATTTCACGTCCCATTTCTTGGGTAATGAAACCTAGTTTTCTACCATTGGCTTCCGTTCCGTTAATGGTTTCTAGGAAATAATCTAGGTGATTGGTCAAACGCACTTTTTCTTCGGTGATGTCTAATTTTTCTAGGTAATAAATCAATTCTTGCTCAAAACGGTTTTCATCAACATTGACTTTTAACTCAGCAATCGCAGTCTGCAAACGGTCTTTTATTGCTTGAACACGTTCTGGATCCAATGCCAAAGCATCATTCATATATTGTCGAATGTTGCCAATACGCAACTGAAATTCTTTTTCTAATGAAGCACCTTCGTCTTTTCTAAAATCTCCAATATAATCCAAGGCTTCGAGAATCACTTTTTGAATTTCTGACCAGTCATTTTCGTCGATTTCTTCTCGTTCGGTTTTTAGAGTGTCCGGCATTCTGATAGCCATTTTCATCAATTCGGTTTCATCAGCAGCGGGATATACTTCGCGCAATTGATTGATGTAGGCTTTCACGATGGGCACGTTCACTTTCGTGGAGGTTTGCTCGGCGGTACTTTCGATAAAAATCGAAAAATCTATTTTTCCTCTTTCGAGTTTCAAGGCAATTTGGTTGCGTAAACCCAGTTCCATTTCGCGGTAAGAAGAAGGCATTCGCACGCTTAAATCCAAACCTTTGCTGTTCAGGGATTTTACTTCTACTGTAATTTTTTTGGTTGGTAATTGCAAGCTTGCTTTACCAAATCCAGTCATTGATTGTATCATATAATTTTCTAAAAGAATTCAAAGATAAGAAAAAAGTGTTCAGTGGTCAGTCTCAGTTTGATAGTGAGCCAATAATTTGTAAATATTAACCTTTCTTTTGTGTAACCAAATATACGCCTGTAAATATCAAAATTGCCGAAATGATTTTTACTAAAGTCAGTTCATCTTTTCCCAAACTAATGGCAAAAATAGTTGCAAAAACAGGTTGAAGATACACAAAAACAGCTACTGTTGTTGGTTTTAATTCTCGCATCGAAAGCAAATTCAGCATATAAGTTCCAAAGGTCGAAAAAACTACCACAAAACCTATTTTCCAATAAATATCCATTGGCATCGAAGTCCAATCAACAACTTGGAATTGGCTCCAGCCAAAGGGCAAAACCATTATAAAACCAATCAAATAAATCCATTTGGCAAAGTTGAAAGGGTTGTATTTTTGCATCAATTTTTTGACAATGACTAAGTACAATCCATAAGAAGTAGCATTGACAAAAACCAGAAAGTTACCCAAAGTCGGATTCGTTGCATTTTCTGAAGATTTTCCGTAAAGTATCAAAAAAGCAGTGCCAATTAATCCTAAAACAATCCCAAAAATCATTCGTTTACGCATTCGTTCTTTGAGAATAATTGCCGAAAGGATTAGAACAATTATGGGCGTCGAAACCATAAGTACCGACGCTGAAATTGGGGAAGTTAAACTCAATCCTTTGAAGAAAGAAAGCATATTTAAAGCCACTCCAAAAAATGCCGCTGCAATTATTCGTAAGTAATCTTTTGAATCAATTTGCTCCTTCCGAATTTCCTTTGATTTCCTGCTGAAAAGCCAAACTAGCCAAAATAAAATAGTGGCTCCGCCAACACGCATTATAATGAAACCATAAGCGTCAACATAATTTGGCATTACGTCTTTGGCAATGGTAAAAGTTAAGCCATATATTATGGAAACGATTGTCGCGCCAATAAGTGCGATTGTTCTTTTAGACATTCGATAGTGCTTTCATTACTTGGAGCATATTTTGCTGGCTGTTGCCAATGTAAATTTTGCCATCAATTATAAAAACGGGACGACTTAAAAACGTGTAATGTTCCAGAATGTATTTTTTAAAATCATCTTCGGTCAAGGATTTGTTTTTTAAATCCATTGATTTGTAGAGTTGTGCTTTTTTGCTAAAAAGGGCTTCGTAACTTCCAGAAAGACGGTGCATTTCTTCCAATTCTTCTAACGTAATCGGATCTTGTTTGATGTCGTGAAATACTAGATTATGGTCTTTTGGTAACGACTTGATTATTTTTCGACAGGTATCGCAGGAAGCGAGATAATATATTTTGTTCATAATAGTACGTGCAATTTCTTTGTGCAAAGAAAATTCATTTACCACGGAAAATGATTATTTTTATCGAAAATTTAAAAAAATGCAACGAACATTCGAAATTACCAGAACGAGCAGAAAAATAGTATCCCAATTTTTAGACAACTACTCTTTAGATCAACTCAACAAAATCCCCAATGGATTCAAGAACAACCTTATTTGGAATATTGCACATATTGTGGTGACACAACAATTGTTGGTTTATAAATTCTCAGGTTTGCCTATGCTAGTTTCGGACGAATTGGTACAGAAATATATGAAAGGAACCAAGCCAGAGCTTGATGCAACCCAAGCTGATGTTGATGAAATCAAAACTTTGTTGACAAAAACTATCAATCAAACCGAAGAAGATTATGATAATGGAATTTTCAAAAACTATCAAGAATATCCCACTTCAACAGGTTTCGTTTTAGGAAATGTAGAAGATGCAATGGTTTTTAATAATTTTCACGAAGGGCTTCATATTGGGATTATGATGAGTTTGAGAAAGTTGATTTAAGAACTACCAACTTAAAGCAAAAATCCCAAAGCTGAACGATTTCTAGCATTGGGATTTTTTATTTTTTAAAATTGGTTTCTACTATTGTAAGTAATAAATGTATCCCACATTGAACCAAACCAACCAATCATTGGCTTTGTTCTCTTTGTAAAAGTCAGGATTAGGATTTAGTCCATCTACCCAGTCTGAAAAATAATATTGCAATCTTAAATCGACCATCAAATCAGATAAAGGAGACAGTTTATAACGGGTTCCCACACTTGAAACCACAGACCAAACCGAACTGGATTCAGTAGAAAATCCATAAGAACGATCATCAGTAGGTGTTAAATATTTTGGAAAAGTTGTCAATGGTGTTCCCAATGGACCCATTGTGGACCAAGCTTTTGCGTTATAAAAACTATATTGCCCGCCAAGACTAATAAAGGGCGCCCAGCTTCCTATAGTTTCGGTAAAGTCACGAATACTCAAAGGGAAAAATTCTAATTGCATCCCAATATTGGTTACGTCAGTGCTTCCGTCCATTGCTTTTAATTGTTCTTTTCCAAGTGAGGGCTTCCCTTCAACCCATTGCCCAAAATGATCTAATTCTGTTTTGTTATAGGACAATTCACTTCTTAACTTGAAGTGATCATTAAAATAAGTTTCGGGAGTATAACAATTACATTCAGCTGTATAGGAGAAATTCATGTAATGAATGATTCCAATTCCATATCCAGTGTTGCCTGCATTTGTCGATAAATCATGTCTTTCGCCATAGTCAGACTGAAAGGCCACAGGTCCAGCAATTGCCCCAATTTCGTGTGAAAATCCAAACTGAGCCTGAGCTTTATTTGAAATCCCAAAAAGAAGGAATAAGTAGAAAAATGTAATAGATTTTGGGATCATTAATTATAAATTACTTTTTTACAAATATATAAAAACATCATTCAATCCTTATGTTATGGAAGTAAATATAATAAAACGATAATCATTATAAATATTATCTAAACAAAATATACGATTTTTTGTATTTTTATAGCAATAGTTTTGATTTTAAATAAAATCATTCCAACATCAATAAAAAGAACTTCCAGGTGTTAAGAAATCACAAATTAAGCCGAAAATATTCTTATATAATGTATATTTGCACCTTACGAAAACGTTTTCTTAAATAAAAATATTTTGGTTAAGTAAACGATTAATATTAACTTTGGTATACTAATATATTTCAAAATGGAAGACAAAATCAATAATTTTATGGCTCAAATTGAGGCCAAAAATCCAAATGAGCCTGAATTTATTCAAGCGGTTCGAGAATTTGCCGAAACAGTAATTCCTTTTATAGCTTCGAAACGAAAATATGATGGCAAGCACATTCTCCTTAGAATTGCAGAGCCAGAAAGAAGTATCACTTTTCGTGTTACTTGGGTCGATGACAAAGGAGAAATCCGAGTGAATAGAGGTTTTAGAATTCAGATGAATTCAGCTATTGGTCCGTATAAAGGAGGAATTAGATTTCATAATTCGGTGAATTTATCGGTGCTTAAATTTTTGGCTTTTGAACAAGTATTCAAAAATAGTTTAACCACACTTCCAATGGGAGGAGGAAAAGGAGGGTCAGATTTTGATCCTCAAGGCAAATCAGATGCTGAAGTAATGCGTTTTTGTCAATCTTTTATGACAGAATTATGTCGTCATATTGGACCAGAAATTGACGTTCCTGCGGGAGATATTGGAGTTGGAGCAAGAGAAATTGGTTATCTATTTGGTCAATACAAACGAATTAGAAATGAATTTACAGGAGTTTTAACTGGAAAAGGACTTGCTTACGGAGGATCGCTGATACGACCAGAAGCAACTGGTTATGGAGTAGTTTATTTTACAGAGCAAATGCTTAGAACAATAGGGCACGAAATCAAAGGAAAAACTTTTGTTATTTCTGGATTTGGAAATGTGGCTTGGGGAGTTGCCTTAAAAATAAATGAATTAGGAGGAAAACTTTTGACTATTTCTGGACCTGATGGCTATATTTATGATGCAGACGGAATTTCTGGAGAAAAAATAGACTATATGCTTGAAATGAGAGATAGTGGAGACAATAGAGCCGAAATGTATGTGGAGAAATATCCGAATGCCGTTTTTCATAAAGGAAAAAGAGTTTGGGAAGTGAAAGCAGATATCGCAATTCCGTGTGCGACACAAAATGAATTAAACGAAGATGACGCTATAAAACTTGTTGAAAATGGAGTAATTTGTGTTACCGAAGCGGCCAATATGCCTTGTACTTTGGAGGCAATTAAATATTTATTAGGGAAGAAAATTCTTTTTGCTCCTGGTAAAGCTGCTAATGCTGGTGGAGTTGCTGCTTCTGGATTAGAAATGACTCAAAACTCTATTCGTTTGAACTGGTCAAGCGAAGAAGTAGATCATAGATTAAAAGATATTATGGTTGGAATTCACAATCAGTGCAAAAAATACGGAACCGATGAAACAGGATATGTAGATTATGTAACAGGAGCCAATATCGCAGGATTTGTAAAAGTAGCTGATGCTATGCTGGCTCAAGGAGTCGTTTAGACTTTTTATAAATTTAAAAAGACCTTCATTCAATCTGAAATTCAGATTAGAAATGAAGGTCTTTTTTTTGTGTAACAAAATCCAATTACTTTCGTTTGTATTATATTTGTGAACGAAATATTTATTCAAATGATAAAAAACGGATTTCAATATCTTGTATTTCTTCTCTTTTTGCAAATAGGTTTCGCCCAAAACACAATGTTGTGGCAAGGCTATTTTTCTTACAATGACATTAGAGATGTGTCTCAATCGGCAACGACCATTTTTGCTGCCTCCGAAAACGCTCTGTTTTCAAAAAACAGCAGTACAAATCAAATTAAAACCACAAACACTATCGATGGACTTTCTGGGCAAACTATCGTGTCTTTATATTACAGTCCTACATCCAATAAAACTCTTGTAGGCTACGAAAATGGATTGATGACCGTGATTAATGAAGCCGATGGCAGTATGCTTAACGTAGTTGATATTATAAATAAACAACTTCCGGCCAACATAAAAAAAATCAATCATTTTATGGAATATAACGGGATTGTTTATGTTTCTTGTGATTTTGGAATTGTACAATTCAACTTAGCAACCATGCTTTTCGGCGACACTTATTTTATTGGCAACAATGGAGCCGAAATAAGCGTTTCTCAAACAGCAGTATTTGATGGTTTTATATACGCATCAACAATTGACGGTATAAGAAAAGCCGATATTGCGAATAAAAATTTAATTGATTTCAACCAATGGACACAAATTGCCACAGGTAGTTGGTCCAGTATAGAAACTTTTGACACAGAACTTATAGCCATAAATGCTACTGGGAATATTCACAAATACAATTCAGGCTCTAATTCATTTACTAGCTATCTTCAACTTCCACAAGCCGCTGTCGATATGAGGACTTCGGAAAATTATTTACTAATTACCACACTAAATAGCGTTTATATTTACAACAAACAAATGATTCTTGTTCGTCAAATAAACAGCAGTCAAATTATAGAAACTACAGTAAGTTTCACTTGTGCAACAACTATTGAAGATAAAATTTATATTGGAACAAAAGAAAACGGAATTTATACAACTACAATTTCAGTTTCATCAGCTTTTGAAAACACAATGCCCTCAGGACCTAGTCGGAACAATATTTTTGCACTTCAAACAACAGCTACTTCGCTCTGGGCAGTTTATGGGGACTATGATTTATTTTATAATCCGTATCCAAAAGATAGTTATGGAATAAGTAAATTTAGCGAAAAGGGATGGTTAAATATTCCTTATCAGCAAGTACTTGGGGCAAAATCATTGATAAGAGTCGGCATTAATCCTAGTAATGAAAATGAAGTTTACATTGGTTCTTATGATGCAGGGATGTTAAAAATAGAAAATGATATCCCCAGCGTTTTATATAATCCAACAAATAGTGCAATAGAGGCAATTGCAAACACCAATGATGTATGGATAAATGGATTAGTATTTGATAAATCAGGGAATTTATGGATGAACAATAGTCAGGTTGATAATGCAATAAAAGTCCTTAAAACAGATGGAACCTGGCAGAGTTTCTCGACACAATCAATTATAGGCAACCCAAAAAATACTACTTATGGGAGAATGTCTATTGATAAAAATGGAACAAAATGGACCGGAACTATTAATAATGGTCTTGTAGGCTTCAATGAAAAAGGCAATGTTTTTAAAAAAATAACGGTGGGCGCTGATACCGGAAACTTGCCTAATGAAGATGTTCGTGTAGCTGCGGTGGACAATAATAATCAACTTTGGATTGGAACTTCAAAAGGATTGAGAGTTTTGTCGAATGTTACTAGTTTTTTAACAGAAGATAAATTAACAACAAAGCCCATAATCATCTTGGAAGATAATCTTGCTCAAGAATTAATGTATGAACAATTTATTACCGACATTGTTGTGGATGGAGCCAATAATAAATGGATAGGAACAACTGATTCTGGTGTATTTTTGGTTTCCCCAAACGGGCAGGAAACTAAATATCATTTTACTATCACCAACTCGCCTTTGCCCAGTAATTCAATCAATGATATCGAAATAAACAACATCACAGGAGAAGTTTTTATTGCCACAACTAAAGGAATGATTTCTTTTAAAGGAACAGCAACATCAGCCAACGAAGATTTGAATAATGTATATGTTTATCCAAACCCTGTACGTCCAGATTTCGAAGGGACTGTGAAAATCGCTGGATTATTAAATAAAGCTACCGTAAAAATTACAGATATTGAAGGGAATCTAGTTTACGAAACCACTTCCGAAGGGGGAACAATAGAATGGGATACCACCGCTTTTGGCAAACATAAAGTGGCTTCTGGAGTGTATATGATTTTTGTTTCGGCAAGTGACGGAATTGAAACCAAAGTCAAAAAAGTAATGATAATTCGGTAATTTTCAATTGGATTATGAACAATAAAAATTGTTTTGATTTTTTAAGATTTTTTTTCGCCGCAAATATTCTATTAGCTCATCTTTGCGAACTTTCTCAAAGTAAAAGTCTGGAGTTTTTATCCAATTTTTCTAATGCAAGTATCGCTGTCAAAGGATTTTTTATAATCAGTGGGTTTTTAGTGGCAAAAAGTTATAAAAATACGCCTTCTTTAAAAGAATATTTTATCAAAAGAGCCAAAAGAATTTTACCCGCTTATTTTGTTGTTTTAGTATTTTCAGCAATTACATTATCATTTTTTAGCAGTTTTAGTTTTTCAGCCTATTTTTCGGATATAAATGTGTATCAATATTTAGGATGGAATTCTATCTTTCTAAATTTTATGCACCCTTGTTTGCCGGGTCTTTTCGAAAATAATCTTATGTGCGCCGTAAATGGTGCATTATGGACTTTAAAAGTCGAAGAAGGTTTTTACATTGTTTTGCCCTTTATTTTTTATGCCATTAATAAATCGAAAAAACCTTTTTTAATACTCGGAAGCCTATATTTTTTATCTCTTTTGTATTGGTTTGTGATGGATTTTTATCTAAATCAGCCCTTATTAGCTAAACAATTGCCCGGCTATTTGGCTTATTTTGCAATAGGGATTTTTCTATTTTTGAATTTTGATTTCGTTTTGGAAAACAAAAAAATGCTTTTGGCTTCAGCTATTTTATTATTGATTCTTTCAAATTTTTCAGATTTTCAAATAGACGTTTTTTATCCGGCAGCATTTGGTTCAATAGTTATAATTGCTGCTTACAGTCTTCCTTTTCTTAACAATTTTGGCAAATATGGCGATTTCACTTATGGACTTTATATTTATCATTTTCCAATCATCCAGCTTTTTAGACAATATAATTTATTCGAAAAATATAATCCAATTTTAATGGGAATCACAGTAATTTTAATTACTTTATTTTTTGCTGTTTTGTCTTGGTTTTTAATTGAAAAAAGATTTTTGGACAGATTCAAAAACAGTGATGTTAAACGAACTCCGGTCGTATGTTAATCAAAACCAAAGCCATTGTCATTTCTTCTCTCAAATACCAAGAGAAAAGCTTGATTGTAAAATGTTTTACACAATCGCATGGTTTGAAAACCTACTTTGTTCGTGATGCTTTTTCCTCCCGAAAATCAAACCAGAAAATAGCCTATTTCCAGCCATTGACTATTCTCGAAATCGAAGCCGTTCACAAAAACAAAGGCACTTTGGAGAATTTCAAAGAAATCAAAATTGCAATTCCTTTTCAAACTATTCATTCAGACATTTTCAAAAGCACGATGGTGATGTTCATTTCCGAAATCTTGAATCATTCCATTCACGAAGAGGAGGAAAACGAACACCTTTTTGCTTTTCTAGAAACGGCTTTGTTTTGGCTCGACAATCACGACGAAACCGCTAATTTTCATTTAATTCTAATGCTTGAAATAACAAAATATCTTGGTTTCTATCCCGACATTTCCGAAGTGGAATTCCCTTTTTTCGATACCAACGAAGGTGTTTTTACACCATTTCATGGCCTAGGCTCACTCACGGAACACGAAACCAATCTTTTCAAAAAACTCATCCATTTGAAATTCGACAATGACCAAAAAATCTTTCACGTCATCGAAAGGCAAATCCTCCTCAAAATCCTGATCGATTATTACACTTTCCATCTCGATGGTTTCCGAAAACCAAAATCTCTGGACGTTTTAAAGGAAGTTTTTTTTTGAAATGATTTGCCATAAAGATTTACAAGATTATCCATTAAATAGATTTTGATTGAATTTTCGACACAGTTTTAAGTTTGCGTTTAACTTAAGAATCTGCGTGTCTTCGAGGCAAACAAAAAATCGTGAAATTTGTGGTCAATAAATCAAAATTCCTTACTTTCGCACCACGATTAAAGAAAAGGATAAAATGAGCATAAAATTTACTGAATACAAAGGACTTAACCTGCCTACAGTTGCATCGGAAGTACTTGATTTTTGGAAAAAAGAAAACATATTCGAGAAGAGTGTAACCACTCGTGAAGGCAACCCGCCATTCGTATTTTTTGAAGGTCCGCCTTCGGCAAATGGATTGCCGGGAATTCACCACGTAATGGCACGCGCCATTAAAGATATTTTTTGCCGTTATAAAACCCAAAAAGGATTCCAAGTAAAGCGTAAAGCGGGCTGGGATACGCACGGTTTACCAGTAGAATTGGGTACCGAAGCGGCATTGGGAATTACCAAAGAAGACATTGGAAAAACTATTTCCGTAGCCGAATACAATGAAGCCTGTAAAAAAACCGTGATGCGTTACACCGATGTGTGGAACGATCTGACAGAAAAAATGGGATATTGGGTCGATATGGAAGATCCATACGTGACCTACAAATCCAAGTATATGGAAACCGTTTGGTGGATTTTGAAACAAATCTACAACAAGGATTTGATGTACAAAGGCTACACCATTCAGCCGTATTCTCCAAAGGCGGGAACAGGATTATCTTCACACGAAGTAAACCAGCCAGGAAGTTATAGAGATGTAACCGATACAACGATTGTTGCCCAATTCAAAGCTTTAAACGAAACTTTACCTTCATTTCTTCAAGGATTTGGAGACATTCATATCTTGGCTTGGACGACAACACCTTGGACTTTGCCTTCGAATACAGCGTTGACAATCGGACCAAAAATCGATTATGTTTTAGTTAAAACTTTCAATCAATATACTTTTTTACCTTCGAATGTGGTTTTGGCTAAAAACTTGGTTGGAAAACAATTTTCAAAGGGTTTTTTCGCAAGTACTGAAGCTTCCGATTTCGAAAATTTCAAAGAAGGAGACAAGAAAATTCCATACCAAATCCTAGCCGAATGTAAAGGAGCTGATTTAGTTGGAATTCGTTACGAACAATTAATGCCGATGGTATTGCCATACCAAAATCCAGAAAACGCTTTCCGAGTAATTTCAGGTGATTTTGTAACTACCGAAGACGGAACAGGAATTGTGCATACCGCTCCAACATTTGGTGCTGATGATGCTAAAGTGGCCAAAGAAGCTGTTCCTGAAGTTCCGCCAATGTTGGTTTTGGACGAAAACGGAAACCCAGTTCCATTGGTAAACTTGCAAGGAAAATTCATTGACGGTTTAGGAAGTTATTCTGGAAAATACGTTAAAAACGAATATTATACCGATAACGATGCTCCTGAGCGTTCAGCCGATGTAGAAATTGCCATTCAATTAAAAGAAGAAAATAAAGCTTTCAAAGTAGAGAAATACGTTCACAGTTATCCACATTGTTGGAGAACCGACACGCCAATTTTGTATTATCCATTGGATTCTTGGTTTATAGAAATCACTAAAGTTCGTGATCGTATGTTCGATTTGAACGAAACCATCAACTGGAAACCGAAATCAACTGGTGAAGGACGTTTTGGAAATTGGTTAAAAAATGCCAACGACTGGAATTTATCTCGTTCTCGTTTTTGGGGAATTCCGTTGCCAATTTGGAGAAACGAAGAAGGAACAGAAGAAATCTTGATTGGTTCTGTTGAAGAATTATACAACGAAATAGAAAAATCTATCGCTGCAGGTTTCCAAAAAGAAAATCCTTTCAAAGGCTTCGAAATTGGAAATATGGATGAATCAAATTATGATTTGGTTGACTTGCACAAAAATGTGGTCGACGAAATCACTTTGGTTTCTGCTTCCGGAAAACCAATGAAACGCGAATCCGATTTGATTGACGTTTGGTTTGATTCCGGTTCAATGCCATATGCACAATGGCATTATCCTTTTGAAAACAAAGACAAAATAGACGAAAACAAAGATTTTCCTGCTGATTTTATTGCCGAAGGTGTCGATCAAACTCGTGGTTGGTTTTATACTTTGCACGCGATTGCCACTTTGGTTTTTGATAAAGTAGCCTATAAAAATGTGGTTTCAAATGGTTTGGTTTTGGACAAAAACGGACAAAAAATGTCCAAACGTCTAGGAAATGCAGCCGATCCGTTCGAAACATTAAATGAATACGGACCAGATGCCACGCGTTGGTATATGATTTCGAATGCGAATCCTTGGGACAATTTGAAGTTTGATTTAGAAGGAATTGCTGAGGTTCGAAGAAAATTCTTCGGAACTTTATACAACACTTATTCTTTCTTTGCGTTGTATGCTAACATTGATGATTTTACTTACGCAGAAGCGGAGGTTCCGTTAAACGAAAGACCTGAAATAGACCAGTGGATTATCTCTGAATTGAATACTTTGGTAAAAGTAGTGGATGAAGCGTATGCTGATTATGAGCCAACAAAAGCGGCTCGTGCAATTTCGGAATTTGTACAGGAAAATTTAAGTAACTGGTACGTTCGTTTGTGTCGTCGTCGTTTCTGGAAAGGCGAATATGCACAAGACAAAATCGCTGCTTACCAAACTTTATATACGTGTTTGTTAACCATCAGTAAATTGGGTGCGCCAATCGCTCCGTTCTTTATGGACAAACTTTACAGAGACTTAACCTTGGCAACACAGTCCGAAAAATTTGACTCAGTACATTTGGCCGAATTTCCAAAATATGTTGGAAACTTTGTTGATAAATTGTTGGAGAGCAAAATGATGAAGGCACAAACCATTTCGTCACTCGTTTTATCCCTTCGAAAAAAGGAGATGATTAAGGTGCGTCAACCGTTGCAAAAGGTAATGATTCCGGTGCTTGACGCAGGTTTTAGAGCTGAAGTTGAAGCAGTTTCTGACCTGATAAAAGCGGAAGTAAATGTGAAAGAAATCGTGCTTTTAGACGATGCTTCGGGGATTTTGGTAAAGCAAATTAAACCCAATTTCAAGGCTCTTGGGCCACGATTTGGAAAAGATATGGGATTGATTGCCAAAGAGATACAGGGTTTTTCGGCAGCTCAAATCAATCAATTGGACAAGGAAGGAAGCCTAAGTATTGTTATTTCGGGAAATAGTATAATTTTATCATTAGAAGAAGTGGAGATTTCTTCGCAAGATATTGAGGGTTGGTTGGTTGCCAATTCAAACGGAATAACGGTGGCACTTGATATAACCATTTCGGACGAATTAAAACAAGAAGGAATTGCCAGAGAATTAGTAAACAGGATTCAGAATATAAGAAAAGATTCTGGTTTTGAGGTTACTGATAAAATTAAAGTACATTTGCAAAAAAATTCAGACCCGAGCCAAAGCGAACAGGCGAAGCAATTAGAAAATGCTGTAAAAGCAAACGAAGCCTATATTAAATCAGAAACATTAACCGAAACATTGGTTTTTGAAGAAAATATAGACAACGGAACGGAAATAGAATTCGACGAGATAAAAACAAGAATATCAATTACAAAATAATTAGAAAATGATAGATGAAATAGCAAGATACTCAGACGCTGATTTAGCTGAGTTTAAAGAGCTTATTATTAAAAAAATAAACAAAGCACAGGCAGATTTAGATTTGATAAAAAGTGCTTATATGAATGATTTAAATAACGGAACCGACGATACTTCTCCTACATTCAAAGCGTTTGAAGAAGGTAGCGAAACAATGTCGAAGGAAGCGAATTCGCAATTGGCCATTCGTCAGGAGAAATTCATCCGTGACTTGAAAAACGCACTTTTCCGTGTAGAAAACAAAACTTACGGAACTTGTAAAGTAACAGGCAAACTAATCAGCAAAGAACGATTATTGATTGTTCCTCACGCAACAATGAGTATCGAAGCCAAAAATTTGCAACGATAAACAATTGAAATTTCAATACTAAAATTCCAAATTCCAACAATAACTTATTAAATTATTGGGATTTGGAATTTAATTTTTAGAATTTACCTATTTTTGCGCCATTAAAATTCACAAAATGTCTTTACGAAAAGCTTATCTGATCGTTTTTATCATCTTATTGGTAGATCAACTTTCAAAAATTTACATCAAAACTAATTTTATTTACGGCGAAATCGGGCAAATTGACGTTACTAGTTGGTTCAAAATTCTATTGATAGAAAACGAAGGAATGGCTTGGGGAACGGTAATTCCTGGAACTTATGGAAAATTGTTTCTTACTGTTTTTCGTCTCGTTGCTGTTACAGGAATTGGGTATTGGCTTTGGGATTCAGTCGAAAAAAAGCACAGTTCAAATTATTTGATTGTAGCTATTTCTCTCATTCTTGCAGGAGCTTTTGGCAACATCATCGACTCTGTTTTTTACGGTGTAATTTTCGATGACAGTTACGGACATTTGGCTACTTTATTCACAGACAAACCTTATGGAACTTGGTTTCACGGCAAAGTGGTCGATATGTTATACTTTCCGTTATTCGAAGGAAATTGGCCTGAATGGATGCCAGTTATTGGTGGACAACATTTCAAATTTTTCAATGCGATTTTCAACATTGCCGATGCTGCCATTTCTACTGGCGTTGGGATTTTGATTGTTTTCAACAAAAAAGCATTTCATCATCAGCAATAGTAGGATAGGAGTTTTTAGTTTTAAGTTAAAAACCAAAATAAAATAAAAGGCAAGAGAAAAGAATAATTCTTTCTTCTTGCCTTTTTGCTAATTCCACATTTTGGAATTAAAAAGATTATTTTGCCGCAGCATATCTTTTAGAAACTTCATCCCAGTTAATTACATTAAAGAAAGCTTCAATATAATCTGGTCTTCTGTTTTGGTAGTTCAAGTAATAAGCGTGTTCCCAAACATCCATTCCTAAGATTGGAGTTCCACCACAACCCACACCTGGCATCAAGGTGTTGTCTTGATTTGGTGTTCCGCAAACTTCCAATTTTCCGTCTTTTACACAAAGCCAAGCCCATCCTGAACCAAATTGAGTCGCTCCAGCTTTGGCGAAAGCCGCTTTAAAAGCATCAAAAGAACCAAAAGCGCTTTCAATTCCTGCTAATAATTCACCTGTTGGCAATCCGCCACCGTTTGGAGACATTATCGTCCAAAACAAACTGTGATTAAAATGTCCACCGCCGTTGTTACGAACAGGCATGTTTTTCATATCCAAATTTTTCAAGATATCTTCAATGCTTTTACCTTCCAAATCCGTTCCTGCGATAGCAGCATTCACGTTGGTAATGTAAGCATTATGATGTTTCGTGTGATGGATTTCCATCGTGCGCGCATCAATATGAGGTTCCAATGCATCATACGCATAAGGTAATTGTGGTAATTCAAAAGCCATAATATAGTTGTTTAATGATTTATAAATATTTTATTCAAAATTAAACAATTAACTTTGGAATTGGTAATTCTATTTCGTTATAGTTTTATTAAATAAATTGATAGTGGTTTTTAATGTCACACTGAGCTTGTCGAAGTGAGGAGCTTTTTCCTGCTGTCATTCCAATCTCGCCAAGAAAAATGGCGAGGATTTTCCCTTCCATCAGGGCTAGGGCATTCGGGATAAGAAGGGAATTAGGTTTTCTAAAGATTTGACAACTTTAAAAAAGTTGTCAAATCTGTCAGTTCAAAATCGAACCCAAAAGTCAATAAAATAAAAAATAAAAATCTGCGAATTAGCGGTAAATAAATATGCAAAGACCCTCATTTTCCATATACGACGCATCGGCAGGTTCCGGAAAAACCTACGCACTGGTCAAAGAATACCTTAAAATCATTCTCGTTGCTCCTAAAAATGATGCCTATCGCAACATTCTCGCCATTACGTTTACCAATAAAGCGGTTCACGAAATGAAAAGCAGAATCGTGGGCAATTTATCCGAATTTGCCAAAGACGAACCGAGCCAAAAAGCACAGGATTTAATGCAGGATTTGGCAATAGAAACGGAACTTTCCATCATTCAAATCAAAACCAAATCACAGCAAATCATCAAGCATATTATTCACAATTATGCAGCTTTTGATATTTCGACCATCGATAAATTTACGCACAAAGTCATTCGAGCATTTGCTCACGATTTGGGTTTGCAAATGACTTTCGAAGTGACTTTAGATACTGAAAATTTACTCATTGAAGCCGTTGACGCCATCATTGCCCAAGCCGGAGAAGACGAAACTTTGACCAAGTTACTCATCGATTTCACGATGGAAAAAACCGACGACGACAAATCTTGGGACATTTCTCGCGAGATTCTGGAAACGGGTCGTTTGGTTCTCAATGAAAACAATCGAAATGAAATTACCCATTTTCAAGATAAATCCATTTCCGAATTTGTCGAAATAAAAAATAAACTCGCCGAAGCTTGTAAAGTTTTGGAAAAAGATAACACGACATTTGCCGAAAATGCTTTGTTGTTAATCGAAAAAAACGGAATTGATTTGAAATCATTTTCAAGAGGAACGTTTCCAAATCATCTTCAAAGTATAGTGGATGGAAAATTCAATCCAAAAAATAAAATGTTCCGAGAATTTGAGGACATTTCCATTAACAAAACCGCCAAAGACGGCGCAATTATTGAAAACATCATTCCCGAATTATTGCAAATTCTCGGCACTGTTTACAAGAATTTTGAAAAGCGGGATTTCTACAAAGCATTTCTAAAAAACATCACGCCATTATCGTTGTTGAATACAGTTAGTAATGAATTGGCTAAAATTCAGGAGGAACAAAATGTGCTTTCCATTTCGGAATTTAACGCCATAATTCATCGGGAAATTCAAAATCAACCGGCACCTTTTATTTACGAAAGATTAGGCGAACGTTATCGTCATTTTTTTATCGATGAATTCCAGGATACTTCCGAAATGCAATGGCAAAATCTGATTCCGCTAATCGATAACGCAACATCCAGTGAAATTGATGGAGAAAAAGGAACTTTGATGATTGTGGGCGACCCAAAACAATCCATTTACCGTTGGCGTGGCGGAAAAGCCGAGCAATTTATCGAATTGAGTAAAGAACACAATCCGTTCAATAATCCTGAAAAAGTATTAGAACATTTAGATAAAAATTACCGCTCGTATTCGCAAATAATCGAATTCAACAACGACTTTTTTCAATTGTTGTCTAATGAATTTGAACACGAAGATTACAAAGATTTATACGAAAATCACAGTCATCAAAAAAGCAATGCAAAAACAGGTGGTTACGTCAATATTTCTTTCATTCCAAAAATAGAGGAAGGTGAAGAAGATGAAGCATTGGACAAAGCCGAATCGTATTTATTGGCAACTTTAAACACGATTCAAAAAGTACAAAAGCAAGGTTTTGAACTCAAAGACATTGTTATCCTGACTCGAAAACGCAGTCACGGAATTGCCGTTGCCAATTATTTGACCGAGCAAGGAATTCCATTGTTGTCCTCGGAAACCCTGATGATTCAAAACGCTACTGAAGTTCGATTCATTATTTATTTATTAAAATATTTAAAAAACAGTTCCGATTTAGAAGCCAAAGCGCATTTTCTTCATTATGTCGCCGACAACATTCAGGACAAATTGGACGTTCACGATTTTATCGCACAAGGAATGGACAAAAAACAAGAATCCGAATTTGAAAATTGGTTAACGAATTTTGATATTTCGCTTACATTTCAGGATATTCGAAAAAAGTCACTGTATGAATCGGTGGAAACCATAATAAGTAAATTCCTCTCCCCAGCCCTCTCCAAAGGAGAGGGAGCCGAAACTAAAAAGTTGGGATATATGACTGGCGGAAATTACTCTCATTTGTTGATAGAAAAAGCTCAGGAAATGAGAAAAAGTCCAACAAACGCAGAAAAGGTTTTGTGGTCGGAAATAAAATCTAAATCTATGGGTAATAAGTTCAGACAACAACATCTGATAGGAGATTTTATAGTTGATTTCGTTTGTTTGTCGAGGAAATTAATAATTGAAGTTGATGGAGATTATCATTTTACGGATGAACAAATTCAATTAGATAATGAACGAACGATTGCTTTAAATCAATTAGGGTATAAAGTAATTCGATTTACAAATAATGATATTTTAAAAAACATTCACAGTGTTTTAAGTGCAATTCAACAAGAATTAATTTTACAAGAGAAAATTCAAAATTTCAATCTATCGGTTTCGTCTCCCTCCCCTTCGGGGAGGGTCGGGGTGGGGAATGCCTATGTCCAATATTTTCTGGATATTGTTTTGGAGCGCGATGTGCGCAACCAAGCAGGAATTTCAGATTTCTTGAATTATTGGGACAAAAATGCAGAGAAATTCAGTATTCCATCTCCCGAAGGAAAAAATGCAGTCCGAATTATGACCATTCACAAATCGAAAGGATTGGAATTTCCTGTCGTGATTATGCCTTTCGCCGACGAAGATTACAGTCGTAGTCCCAAAAACAAATTATGGATTGATACCGAAGTAGATGATTTTGGTTTGCCTAAAGTTTTAGTAGATAATAGCAAAGCCGTTGAAGGTTTTGGAGAAGCAGCAAAATCGGTTTACGTTCAAAAATCACAGGAAGAATTATTGGACAATGTGAATGTTTTGTATGTGGCTTTAACTCGTGCCGAAGAACAATTGTACGTGATTTCGGATATGAATTTAGATTCCAAAGGCGTTGTAAGAAAGAATAATATGTCCACTTTTTTTGTTAATTATTTGGATAACAAAGGAGAATTCGACGAAGAAAAATTCGAATACGAATTTGGAAATCCAACAAAATTGTCTGCTGAAAGTGATAAAACCGATGATGTGCAACTGATTCGATCCGTTGGCGAAATTTTGAATCCAAAAAATATCAAAATTGCCCAAAGAGAATCCGTAATGTGGGGAACGCATCAGCAGGAAGCCATAGAATACGGAAATGTGGTTCACGAGATTTTGTCTTTTGTAAAAACCAAGAGTGATGTGGATTTGGCAATTACTAAAGCTGTTGAAAGTGGATTAATCAGTTTTAATCAAAAAGATATGGTTTTCAAAACCATTCAGGAAATTGTGAATCATACCGAGCTTTCGATTTGTTTTGAAGAAGGAAATGAAGTGTTAAATGAGCAAACAATTATTCAAAAAGAAGGCAAAACCATCAAACCAGACCGAATGGTTTTTACTAAAAATAAGGATGTTTTTTTATTGGATTATAAAACGGGATTGCATAATCCAAAGTATCAATTGCAATTGGAAAATTACCAAAATGCCATTGAATTAATGGGTTACAAAGTTGTAAAAAAATTGCTCATATATATAGGAGAACAAATCAATGTGGTAAATTTGTAAAAAATTGCATTTAACCATTATAAACAAAAATATGTACGGAAAAATAAAAGAATATCTGCAAGAAGAACTTCAAACCATTGAAGATAACGGCATTTTCAAAAGGGAAAGAATCATCACTTCGCCACAAGGACCTGAAATTACTGTTAATGGAGAAACGGTTTTGAATTTTTGTGCCAATAATTATCTCGGGCTTTCGTCACATCCTGAAGTAATTCAAGCGGCTAAAGATGCTATGGACACCCACGGCTTTGGAATGTCTTCTGTTCGTTTCATTTGTGGAACGCAGGATATTCACAAAACCTTAGAAAAAAAGATTTCGGATTTCTACGGAACCGAAGATACGATTTTATATGCTGCAGCTTTTGATGCCAATGGAGGAGTTTTCGAACCTTTGTTGAATGAAAATGATGCGATAATTTCGGATAGTTTGAACCACGCTTCTATTATTGACGGCGTTCGCTTGTGCAAAGCGGCACGATACCGATATGAAAACAGCAATATGGAAGATTTGGAACAGCAATTAATAAAAGCCAATGAAGCTGGTGCTCGTTTCAAATTAATTGTTACTGATGGTGTATTCTCTATGGATGGAGTTGTCGCGCCTTTGGACAAGATTTGTGATTTGGCAGATAAATACGACGCTATGGTTATGGTGGATGAATGTCACGCCGCAGGATTCATTGGAGAAACTGGAAAAGGAACCCTCGAAGCCAAAGGAGTTATGGGAAGAGTTGATATAATTACAGGAACTCTTGGAAAAGCACTTGGTGGCGCAATGGGAGGTTATACAACGTCCAAAAAAGAAATTATTGAATTGTTGCGTCAACGTTCCAGACCTTATTTATTTTCAAATTCATTGGCGCCAGCAATCGTGGGAGCTTCTATAAAAGTTTTTGAATTATTGGAAAAAGACACCACGCTTCGGGATAAACTGGAATGGAATACCAATTATTTCAAAGCAGGAATGAAAAAAGCGGGTTTTGATTTTATTGATGGAGATTCTGCAATAGTTCCAGTAATGCTTTATGATGCAAAATTGGCTCAAACTATGGCAAATGAACTTTTAAAGAAAGGAATTTATGTTATTGGTTTCTTTTTTCCAGTAGTTCCAAAAGAAAAAGCAAGAATTAGAGTACAATTGTCAGCTTCACACACAAGAGAACACTTAGATAAAGCTATTAAAGCTTTCGTTCAGGTTGGAACGAGTCTAAATGTCATCTAAATGTTGTTTTTATTGACTTTACATGTGTTTTTTTTAACTTTTTATTTTGTAGTTAAAAAATTACGTGTTACTTTTGCTTTAAAATTAACTAAATTGTAATTAAACTTAATTAAGTATGAAACATCTTAACAAACTTTTACTTGCTGTAATGATGGTGTTGGCGATGAGCTCTCACGCACAAAACAGTAACAATCCTTGGGCCCTTTCGTTTGGCGTAAATGCAGTTGACACACGAGCAAGTGCTGGTGGAGGAAAAAATTGGTTAGATTCCCACGTTTCTCAAGCATTCAATGTAAGTGAAAATTGGAATATCCTTCCTTCAGTATCTTACCTTAGCTTAGCAAGATCAGTTGGAAACAATTTTTCTGTTGGAATTCAAGGGTCTATCAACAAAATCGATAAATTTGTTGTTTTTGATCCTAGTAACCCAAACCATAATTCTACTGGTTATGTAGTGACAAATCCAGGTGATTTAATGTACTATGCTGTTGACGCTAACGTAAAGTACAGCTTCATGTCATTAATTGGTTCTAAAACAATTGATCCATCTTTACGTTTAGGTGGAGGTTACACTTGGTTGGGAGACAAAAGCTACGGAACTGTTAATCCAGGTGCTGGTCTAACTTTTTGGTTTTCTGAAAATGTAGGTTTGGCTTTAGAAACTACTTATAAAGTATCTCAATTTCTTGGTAATGATCGTAACGAATATGGAGATATTTATACTCCTAAAGCTCCTTCTCATTTTCAACATTCTCTTGGTATTACTTTCCAATTTGGAGGTAAAGACACTGATGGAGACGGAATATATGACAAAGATGACGCATGTCCAGAAGTTGCTGGCTTGAAACAATTCAATGGTTGTCCTGATACTGACGGAGATGGAATCGTTGACGGAAGCGATGCTTGTCCAGATGTATTTGGTTTAGCTGCTCTAAACGGTTGTCCTGACACTGACGGAGATGGAATTGCTGACAAAGATGATGCATGTCCTGAAATTGCAGGTTTAGCTGCTTTCCAAGGTTGTCCTGATACTGACGGAGATGGTTTAGCTGATAAAGATGACAAATGTCCTACTGTAGCTGGTCCTAAATCTAATGGAGGTTGTCCAGTATTGGATGCTGACAAAGATGGTGTTCCAGATTTAGAAGATGATTGTCCTACTGTAGCTGGTCCAGTTAGCAATAAAGGATGTCCTGAAGTAACTCCAGAAGTTATCGAAAGCCTTAAAATTCAAGCTAGATCTGTTTTCTTTAATACAGGTAAATCTACTTTCAAAGTAGGTGATGCTGCAACTATTGCTAGTTTAGATGCTATGAGAGAAATCCTTAGAAACTATCCAAACGCAAAATTCAGTATTGAAGGTCATACAGATAGCGATGGTTCTAATGCATTCAACCAAAAACTTTCTGAAGACAGAGCAAATGCTGTTAGAAATGCCTTGATTGAAAAAGGAGTTAAATCTGATAATTTGACTGCTGTAGGTTTTGGTGAATCTAAACCAATTGCTTCAAACAAAACTAAAACTGGTAAAGCTCAAAACAGAAGAACTGAAGTTAGACACGTAGGTTCTATATACGAAGGTAAATTGTAATTTACTTTTAATAAATAATTTTAAAAAGCCGTTCTTAATTGAACGGCTTTTTTTATATTTATAGAATGACAAATACTTCTTTTTTAGATAAAATCGCAACCGTTTTAATTGAAAACTATTCAAGTAAACTCTCCAATACCATTGTGGTTTTGCCTAACAAGCGTGCCAAAATATTTCTGGTTGAAGCCTTAAAAAAACAAGTTTCAAGTAATATTCTTTCTCCTGAGATTATTAGCATTGAGGAATTCATTCAAGATATTGCCAGTATTCGTAATATAGACCCCATAGAATTGTTATTTGAATTTTACGAAGTCTATTTGTCTATTACCGAAAAACCGAATCAACAATCTTTTGAACTTTTTGCCAATTGGGCGAAGACATTGCTTCAGGATTTCAATGAGATAGATCGCTACTTATTAGATCCTTCTCACGTGCTTTCTTATTTAAAGGACATTGAAGACATCAAAAAATGGGGAATTGAAGTCGAAAACAAAACGCAATTACTCGAAAATTATATTGATTTCTGGAAATTATTACCCAATTACTATCAATCCCTTTACAATCATTTGTTGAATAAAGGAATTGGTTACCAAGGATTAATTTATCGGGAAGCTGTAAACAATCTCAATCATTTTTCGGATTCCATAAAAGAGAAACAATATATTTTTGCAGGTTTCAATGCCTTGAATGCTGCCGAAGAACGAATAATCCAACATTTAATAGCATCTGATCAAGCTAAAATATATTGGGATGTTGATCAAACTTTTCTAAATGATCCGTATCACGATGCAGGATTGTTTGTGCGTCGTTTCAAATCGAGTTGGAAACATTATAAATCCAATCCTTTCGAATGGATTGTCGATGATTTCTCGCAGTCGAAAAATATTCAGGTTATTGGTACGCCAAAAACTATTGGTCAAGCCAAAATCGCCGGAAGTATTATAGAAAATATTATCAATGAAAACCCAAATACAACACTAGACAAAGTGGCCGTAGTTCTTGGAGAGGAAAACTTGTTAGTGCCACTTTTATATTCTTTACCATCCACTGTTGGAGCTTTGAATATCACAATGGGATATTCGAGCAAAAACAATCCAGCACAGATTTTGATTGCCAAATTGTTCAAAATGCACACCAATGCTTTGTCTCGAAATGCTAAAAATTATGTCTTGTATTATAAAGACGTTTTGGATATTTTGACGCATCCTTTGGTGGAACCTTATGCAAAAACCAATGCTTTGGTAAATGTTATTAATCAAAACAATTACACGTTCATAACTCATCAGAAATTGATGGAGTTGAATTCAAATCCAAGCGATTTGTTTCTTTTGTTGTTTCAAAAATGGGAAGATGGTTCGATGGCGGTTTTGGAAACAATTTCGAGTTTGTTGCAAACCATTAAAAACAATTTGAGCAACGACAATGAAGAGGAAAAAATCACCAAAGCCTTTGTTTATTCTATTTTCAAGACTATCAACAAACTGATTAATTACTATTCACAGCATTCGCATATTGATAAAATTGATACACTTCACGCTATTTACAAACAGGTAATTGATTTGGCCGAAGTTTCTTTTGAAGGGGAACCTTTGAATGGTTTGCAAATAATGGGAGTTTTGGAAAGTCGTGTTTTGGATTTTGAAACCGTGATTGTCACTTCAATGAATGAAGGGAAATTTCCGGCGGGAAAATCGATGAATTCTTTTATTCCGTATGATGTGAAAAGGGAATTGGGTTTGCCTACTTTCAAGGAAAAAGATGCCATCTACACCTATCATTTCTATCATTTATTGCAACGCGCCAAAAACATTTACTTGATTTACAACACGGAAAGTGAAGGTCTGGATGCTGGCGAAAAAAGCCGTTTTATTACCCAATTGGAAGTCGAAAAGCAAACCAAGCACACGCTAACCCACGAAATTTACAATGCTGTTTTACCAGAAACGGCTTATCAGCCGATTGTGGTTCCAAAATCGGAATCGGTGATGGTGCGTTTGAAAGAAATTGCAGAAAAAGGATTTTCTCCATCAGCATTGACGAGTTATATCCGTAATCCGATTGATTTTTATTTCCAAAAGATTTTACGCATCAGCGAAGTCGAAGAAGTCGAGGAAAACATCGCTTTGAATACTTTGGGAACTATTATTCACGAAACTTTGGAAGCTTTATATACTCCATTTATTGGAAAGTTTTTATCTGAAACAGATATTTTAGGTTGCTTCAAGCTTTTGGATGCCGAAGTATTGAAACAATTCAAGTTGGTTTACAAAGAAGGTGAAATCAAAAAAGGGAGAAACCTGTTGGCTTTTGAAGTGGCGAAGCGTAATGTTTCAAATTTCTTGAAAGTCGAATTGGAAAGTATAAAAAACGGGGAAGCGATAAAAATTCTTCATTTGGAAAAACCGTGTGAAAGAGTTTTAGAACATCCAAGTTTGCCATTTCCTATAAAAATTGCTGGAAAAGTCGATCGAATAGAAGAACGTAACGGCATCATCCGAATTATCGATTATAAAACTGGCAAAGTAGAAAAGACAAACGTAACGCTGAAATCTTGGAAAGGATTGACGGATGAAATTAAAAACGATAAAATAATTCAGATTTTAGCGTATTCCTTTATGTATGAAAATGAAGCAAACGGCAAACCAATTGAAGCCGGAATTATTTCGTTCAAGAATTTAAAATCTGGTTTTTTGCCTTTTAGTTTAAAGGATGGAAAAGAAGAAAATACAACAATTGATTCCGCTATTTTAAATGATTATCTGGAGCAAATGGTTTTGTTGTTGAATGAAATTTTGGATGAAACAAAACCTTTTGAAGAAAAGATTTAAACACAAAGACCACTAAGGTTTCACAAAGAACACAAAGATTTTTTAAGCACTTTTTAAAAAGTCTAATAATACCTTTAATAATTCGTCTCGATTTTCAATATGGCTCATATGTCCGTCGGGAAAAGTGACAAGTTTGACAGCAGTATCTTCTATTTGTTCTAATGTGGTTTCGTAAATTAACACAGGATCTTTTTTGCCGAGAATCAGCATTTTTGGATAAGGCGTGAGGTGTAATAAAACTTCTCGGTCTTTGCGGATTTTCATTCCTTCGAGTGAAGCTACAACTCCTTGTAACGGTGTTTTTAAAGCTTCGTTTTTTACCTTTTCGATTTCATCAACCAATAGTTCTCTGTTATCTGGACTAAAAAGATTGGTAATCGAAAGTCTGATAAAAGTGGTGTAATCTTTCTTTACTGCTTTGATGGCACGATTCCGATTGGCTTTTCGTTCCTCGCTATCGGCTTTGGAAGTTGAATTTAATAAAACAAATCCCCTAATTTTTTCAGGATACAATTCGGCGTAAGCTAAAGCCACATAACCACCCATAGAATGTCCAATGAAAACGGCTTTCCGAATCCTTAGTTTTGATAAAACCGCTTGAACAACATCCGCGTTGTCTTCCATAGAATGGACGTAGCCCATACATTCCGTTTCGCCGTGACCCAATAAATCTAAGGTTATAAGACGGTGTTTTTTGCTCAATTCTGGAACTAAATCCTGCCACATCGTTTGGTTTTCCAAAAAACCGTGAAGCAACACAACGGCATTGCCTTTCCCAGTATCGGAATAGGAGATTTTCGTGTTTTTGTAAAGGATTTGATTCATTGGTTTAAACTTGGAACAAAAATAAGGTTTTATTTTTTGAACCATATAAGTCATTTAAGTTTTTCTTATGTCACTTATATGGTAAAATAAAAAACGGCTCACATCTCTGCAAACCGTAGTTATTTTGTCATTTCGACGAAGGAGAAATCACATAACGAGAGCAAGTTCAATCAGCAACAGATGTGATTTCTCCTTCGTCGAAATGACAAAGTTAGATTTGAAATTAGGACTAAAACTTATTATCCCCATCCAATAAATTACCTAATCCGCCAAGTAAACTACCTTCCTCACGATTATTTCCTCCTGCTCTTGGTGCTGAAGCAATAATTCGATCGGCAAGACGACTGAAAGGCAAGGATTGTATATAGACAGTTCCAGGGCCGCGAAGTGTGGCATAGAATAAACCTTCGCCGCCAAAAATGGAGTTTTTTATTCCGCCAATAAATTCAATATCATAATCTACATTCTGAGTAAATCCTACAAGGCAACCCGTGTCTACTTTTAGAATTTCGCCATCCCTAAGTTCTTTTTTTGCCAAAGTTCCTCCTGAATGTACAAATGCCAAACCGTCGCCCTCAATTTTTTGCATAATGAAACCTTCTCCGCCAAAGAAACCACGGCCCAATTTTTTAGAAAATTCGATTCCCACTGATACGCCTTTGGCCGCACATAGAAAAGAGCTTTTCTGGCAGATGAATTTCCCTTGAAATTGTGTTAAATCAATAGGAAGTATTTTTCCGGGATAAGGCGAAGCAAACGAAACCTTGCTTTTGTAATTATTTTGATTGATAAATGCAGTCATAAACAAGCTTTCGCCAGTTAGGACGCGTTTTCCTGCGCTGAGAAGTTTGTCGAAAATCCCGGTTTGTTGTTGAGAGCCATCGCCAAAAATGGTTTGCATTCGGATATTATTGTCCATCATCATAAAGCTGCCTGCTTCGGCAATGACAATTTCTTGTGGGTCCAATTCGATTTCAACATATTGCATTTCTTCTCCGAAAATTTGGAAATCTATTTCATGTGCTTTCATTTGTATCTTTTTTGAATTAAACAATAAGTCTAAAAAAGGATGTAAAAGTTACTATTTTTTTATGGATTTTGAAAATGATTGAGTAGATGCAATAAATTATAAAGAGATAAAAAAAACGGCTCACATTGCTGTAAACCGTTTTAAATCTAAATTCTAAATTCTAAAATTAATTCATCAAACTTTCAATTTCCTCAATTTCAATTGGAATATTTCGCATTAAGTTGAAAGGTTCACCAGTTTTCTGAATTACTACATTGTCTTCTAATCGGATTCCGAAACCTTCGGCAGGAATGTAGATTCCCGGCTCTACGGTGAAAACCATATTGGCTTGCATCGGTTCGGTTAGTTTTCCGTAATCGTGGGTGTCCAATCCCATATGGTGGGATGTTCCGTGCATAAAATATTTTTTGTAAGCTGGCCATTCCGGGTTTTCGTTTTGAACGTCAGCTTTGTCGATAAGTCCTAAGCCAAGCAATTCTGAAGTCATTATTTTGCCTACTTCAAATTGGTATTCTTTCCAAAGCGTTCCTGGAGTCAGCATTTTGGTTGCTTCGTTTTTTACACGAAGAACAGCATTGTAAACTGCTTTTTGTCTATCATTATAACGTCCTGAAACTGGTATAGTTCGAGTTAAATCACTGGAATAATTGGCATATTCAGCAGCAACGTCTAATAAAATCAAATCTCCGGCTTTGCATTGTTGGTTGTTTTCGATGTAATGCAACACATTGGCATTGTTTCCAGAAGCGATAATGGGTGTGTAGGCAAAACCTTTGGAACGATTTCGAATGAACTCGTGAATCAATTCGGCTTCAATTTCGTATTCCATTACGTTGGGTTTTACAAAAGGAAGCAATCTTCTGAAACCTTTTTCGGTAATATCGCAGGCATTTTGGATTAAATCCAATTCTTCGGTCTCTTTTATGGAACGAATGCGTTGCAAAATAGGATTACTTTTGGCTACTTGATGCGCTGGATATTTGGCTTTCCACCATTTTACAAAACGTGCTTCACGGGTTTCGGTTTCCACGGAGGCACGATAATGTTCGTTGGTATTGATATAAATTGTATCGCAATGTGTCATCATTTCGAATAGCACTTTCTCGAAATCCTGCAACCAATGTACAGTTTTGATTCCCGAAACTTCAAAAGCACGGTCTTTGGTTAGTTTTTCACCTTCCCAAATCGCGATATGTTCGCTGGTTTCCTTCAAGAATAACATTTCTCTTTGGTTTTCATACGGAGCGTCAGGAAAAAGCAACAAAATGCTTTCTTCTTGGTCAACGCCTGACAAATATAAAATATCACGATGTTGCGCAAAAGGCAAAGTGCTGTCGGCAGAAACGGGATAAATGTCGTTGGAATTGAAAACGGCTACGCTATTTGGTTTCATTTGAGCCGTGAATTTTGCGCGATTTTTTATATAAAGTTGTCGGTCAATTTGATGGTATTTCATATGTAAATATTTATTGTTTTTTATCGGTCATATGTAATTCGCATATCATCATCGTTGTTTGTAACCAATTTTGGGTTATGCTCATTTCATTTCTATTTAAATTTAAAAATCAGATTACTCAAAAGTAGAAACTTTAGAAACAAAAAGGGAAGATTAGCAGGTTTAATTTTTATTTGGTTGATAAAAATATTTTAAAAATGAAAACCTGCCTTTTCAACAAACTTAAAAATAGCTGTTTATCAAGAATTAAGTAAAAATACGTAGTAAATAATATCAATATCTTAAAATACTGAGTACCTGAAAGTGTTGTGTTATTTATTAAATAATTAACAATTGATTAATTATAAATAAGCTACAAAAGGTTGCTATTAAGGTGAAATTACTTTAAATTTGCTTAAATTTTTATAAATTATATTCAAATTACTTATGGCAAAATCTGCAATATTGAATTCGTCAATTGCTAAAAAAGTGGCAATGGCGCTTTCAGGACTTTTTTTGATTTCGTTTCTATCGCTTCACTTTTTTATTAATATGGTATCGGTTTTTAGTGCCGAGGTATTTAATGCGATGTCACATTTTATGGGTTACAATCCGTTAATCCAATTTGTTATGCAACCAGTTTTAATTGCTGGAGTTATTTTTCACTTCGTTATGGGGTTTGTTTTAGAATTGAAAAACAGAAGCGCAAGACCAATTTCTTACGTAAAATATAATGGAGCAGCAAATGCTTCTTGGGCTTCAAGAAATATGATTATTTCTGGAGTGGTAGTGTTGGCTTTTTTAGGCTTACATATGTATGATTTTTGGTTTGCTGAAATGAACTATAAATATATTGCTGTAAATGCCATCAATGAAACGAGATATTATGAAGAATTAGTTCATAAATTCGAAAATCCAGTTCGTACTGGTTTGTATTGTATCGCATTTTTGCTTTTGTCATTACACTTATGGCACGGTTTCAATTCTTCATTTCAATCTGTTGGATTTGCTAATAAATACGCAAAAGCGCTGCACAAACTAGGATATACTTTTGCAATTGTAGTTCCTTTTGGATTTATTTTTATTGCTTTATTTCATCATTTTAATCATATTTAATATTTAATTATAATGGCATTAGACTCAAAAGTTCCTAGTGGTTCGATTTCGGACAAATGGACAAATTATAAAGATCATATTAATTTAGTAAATCCTGCTAATAAACGTAATATTGATATTATCGTTGTTGGTACTGGACTAGCTGGAGCATCTGCAGCAGCAACATTGGCAGAATTAGGATATAACGTAAAAACTTTTTGCTTTCAGGATTCTCCGCGTCGTGCGCACTCGATTGCAGCACAGGGAGGAATTAACGCAGCAAAAAATTATCAAGGTGATGGGGATTCCACTTTTAGATTGTTTTACGATACTATAAAAGGAGGCGATTATCGTTCACGTGAAGCAAACGTTCACCGTTTGGCCGAAGTTTCGACTAATATTATTGACCAATGTGTTATGCAAGGTGTTCCATTGGCTAGAGAATATGGTGGATTATTAGACAATCGTTCTTTTGGAGGAACATTGGTAGCCAGAACATTTTATGCAAAAGGTCAAACAGGACAGCAATTATTATTAGGAGCTTATTCGGCGATGAACCGTCAAATTGGTCGTGGAAAAATAAAATCACATACACGTCACGAAATGCTAGATTTAGTATTGGTTGACGGAAAAGCTAGAGGTATTATTGCTCGTGACTTGGTTACTGGCGAAATCGAAAGACATTCTGCTCACGCTGTAGTTATTGCATCTGGAGGATACGGAAATGTGTTTTTCCTTTCGACTTACGCAATGGGAAGTAATGCTACCGCAGCTTGGAAAATACACAAAAAAGGAGCTTATATGGCTAACCTTTGTTACACACAAATTCACCCAACTTGTATTCCTGTTTCAGGAGATCACCAATCGAAATTGACTTTGATGTCAGAATCATTGCGTAATGACGGTCGTATTTGGGTTCCTGCAAAGCTCGAAGATGCTAAAGCCATTCGTGAAGGAAAGAAAAAACCAACAGATTTATCAGAATCAGAAAGAGATTATTATTTAGAAAGACGTTACCCTGCCTTTGGAAATCTAGTTCCTAGAGATATTGCCTCTCGTGCAGCTAAAGAAAGATGTGATGCTGGTTTTGGAGTTAACAAAACTGGTGAAGCTGTTTATCTTGATTTTGCAGCAGCTATAGAGCGTTATGGCAAAGAACAAGCTTATGTTAAAGGTTTAGATGCTAAGGATACAAAATTAATTACAAAATTAGGAGCCGCTGTTGTAGCCAATAAATATGGTAACTTGTTCCAAATGTACGAAAAAATAGTAGATGAAAATCCTTACGTTACTCCAATGATGATTTACCCAGCGGTGCATTATACAATGGGTGGAACTTGGGTTGATTATAATTTGCAAACTACCATTCCGGGTTGTTTCTCTATTGGAGAATCAAACTTCTCGGATCACGGAGCCAATAGATTAGGAGCTTCGGCATTGATGCAAGGTTTAGCCGATGGTTATTTTGTATTGCCATACACCATTGGAGATTATTTAGCACCAGACATCAAAACGGGTACAATTTCTACAGATTTACCAGAATTTGTTGAAGCAGAGAAAAAAGTGAAAGATCAAATCGAAAAATTCATAAACAATAACGGAACTCATTCTGTTGATTATTTCCATAAGAAATTAGGAAAAATTATGTGGAATAAAGTAGGTATGGCCCGTAACGCTAAGGGATTGACCGAAGCTATCGAAGAAATTGCCGCTTTACGCGAAGAATTCCACAAAGATGTAAAAGTTCCTGGAACAGCTGATAGTTTCAACCAAGAATTAGAGAAAGCCGGGCGTGTTGCCGATTTCCTTGAATTAGGTGAATTGTTTGCCAAAGATGCTTTGCACCGAAATGAATCTTGTGGAGGTCACTTCCGAGAAGAATACCAATCCGAAGATGGTGAAGCACAGCGCGATGATGAAAACTTTGCTTATGTTGCTGCTTGGGAATACAAAGGAAAACCTAGCGATGCTGTTCTACACAAAGAACCATTGGTATTTGAAAACATTAAATTAGTAACTCGTAGTTATAAATAGAAATTAGTCAAAGGTCAAGTGTCTTAAAGTCAAATGACTTTTGGATTTCGACTTTAAGACTTTCAAACTAAAAAATATGAAACTTACATTACAAATATGGCGTCAGAAAAATGCCAAAGCAGAAGGAAAAATTGTTGAATATCCTATTGATGGAATCGAGGAAGATATGTCTTTTCTTGAAATGTTGGATGTTCTTAACGAAAAATTGATAAACAAAGGAGAGGAACCCGTATCTTTTGACCACGATTGTCGCGAAGGAATTTGTGGAACTTGTTCTTTGTTTATCAATGGAGAAGCGCACGGACCAGACAGAGGAATTCCTACTTGTCAATTGCACATGCGTATGTTCAAAGATGGTGATGTCATCTTTATCGAACCCTTTAGAGCCTTAGCTTTTCCAGTAATCAAAGATTTAGTGGTTGATAGAAGTGCTTTTGACAGAATTCAACACGCTGGAGGATTTATATCGGTAAATACTTCTGGAAATCCAGTTGATGCCAATACTATTCCAATTCCAAAACACGATGCCGACAGAGCTTTTGATGCAGCAACTTGCATTGGTTGTGGCGCTTGTGTAGCCACTTGTAAAAACTCATCGGCAATGTTGTTTGTTGCTGCCAAAGTTTCTCAATTTGCTTTATTACCGCAAGGAAGAGTAGAAGCAACTGATCGTGTTTTAAATATGGTCAACCAAATGGATGCTGAAGGTTTTGGTAACTGTACCAATACTGGAGCTTGCGAAGTGGAATGTCCTAAAGGAATTTCATTAGATTATATTGCGCAAATGAATAGAGAATATTTATCGGCAAGTTTGAAATAGTTTTTCAAAAAATTTTTATATCAAAAACGTTCCGAGAAATTGGGACGTTTTTTTTATATCAACCCCTTTTCAAAAGCAACTCTAACCAATCCTGCACTATTTTTTACCCCTAATTTTTGAATTAAATTGCTACGATGTGATTCGACTGTTTTGGTGCTTACAAATAGTTTTACTGCTATTTCTTCGGTTGTAAATTCTTGAATAATTAGGTTTAAAATTTCTTTTTCACGAACGGTCAGTTTTGGAATAAAATAACTTGAATTATTGATGCCAATAGAATCATTGAGTAAAATGTCACTAATCTTTTTAGGAAGGTATCTTTTTCCTTCAATGACGGATTTTATGGCCTCGGTTAATTCTTTTTTATCTGTGTTTTTCAACAAATAACCCATAGCGCCATTTTTGATGATTTGTTTAATAAAAACTGTGTCTTCAAAATTGGTTAATGCAATTATTTTTAAATTTGGATGTTTTTCTAAAAGTTCTTTACAAGCATTTATGCCATTTCCGTCGGGTAAATTAATGTCGAGCAGCAATACTTTTACAGCTGAATTTAAATTTTCAAAAGTGTCTTTCAAGTTTTCAAAAGACTGTAAAACTTCAATTTCCTTGTTCATTTTGAGCATAGTTTTAATGCCTTCAATAACAATGGTGTGGTCTTCTGTAATGGCTATTGGAATCATTTTACTTTATTTAAATCAATAGAAATGGTGTATGAAGTTCCAGCAGAAGAACTGTCGACATCCAATTGTGCGTTAAGAAAATCTATTCTAGTTTTAATGTTTTTATGACCAATTCCCGGAGAAATAGCATTTTTGTTAAAACCGATTCCATTATCTTCAACGGTTATAAAAAGCTCGTCTTCTCTGTAGTTGAATTGAATCAGTGCTTCAGTTGCTTTTGAATGTTTTAAAATATTGGTCACTAATTCTTGAATGATTCTGTAAATTACCGTTTCCGATTTTTTAGAAAGTGCAATGTAATTTCCAAAAAACTGAAAATCAATTTTGAATGTGTCCGAAGTGTTTATTTTTATGCAATATTCTCGAATAGTTTCGATTAATCCATATTCTAAGATGGAAGAGGGCATCAAATTATGCGAAATGCTTCTGACTTGGGCACACGATTCGTCAATCATATCAATCACTTTGTTAAGGTTTTCGGTGTCAATTTTACTCAACCCCGATTCTTCAAGGGTGGATAATCGATATTTTATAGCCGATAAATCTCCGTTTAAACCATCGTGCAATTCTTGAGCAATTCGACGTCGTTCCTTTTCTTCGCCATCAATTAAGGCTTCTAATTTGGCGATTTCTTGTTGTTGATGCAGTGCAATGATCTCTTTATTTTTGATTTTTTGTCTTTGTCTAAAGAAATACCAAATTCCCAACGTCACTAAAATTAAACCAAGGCTAGCAATAAAGTACATCTGTTTTTCTTTTTGGCTTTTGATTAAATCTAATTCTTGTCTTTTGAGTTTTACTTGTTGTTCAGCAATAGATTTGTCTTTTTTTTCAGTTTCAAATTTGGTTTGAAGCAAGGTGGTTTCTTTTAGATGATTTTGAGAAAAAACAGTGTCTTTAAGAACATAACTTTTTTCTAAAAAATCATACGCTTTTTGAGGTTGGTTTAGCTTATTATGAATCTCCGAAAGACGTTTTAATGTTTTGTATTCAAATTCACTTGCATCAATTTTTCTTGAAAGTTCTAAGGATTGATTGGCTAACTCCAAAGCTTTGGAATAATTGCCATCATTGAGGTATAAACCACTAACAATGTACATCAAATCATTTTTCCTAATAATATCAACAGCAGAATCAGCAAGCTTAAATGCTTTTTCGTAGTATGGAATTGCTTTTTTATACTCTTTCTTTATTCGATAATATTCACCAAAATTTCGAGTCACATAAAACCATAACTCATTGTTATTTTCTTTAACAGCAATTGCTTCGGCTTTTTTGAAATAAGATAAACTTTCAGCAAAATTATTATATCTTATAAATCCAAGACCAATGTCTCCATACAATAATGCTAATTGCACTTTATTGGCTTTAGGCATAAATTGTTCTGCTTTTTTTAGATAAAAAAACTCTAACTTTTTGTTTGAAAATTGAGTATATATAGCAGATAGATTTTGATAACTCTGACTAATAATCGCACTATCTTTCGTTTTTTCAAATATTTTAATAGATTTAATATAATTTTTTATGGCTTCAGGATATTCACCTTTGTATTGAAGTAGATTAGCCAAGTTTGCATAACCTTTAGCTTCGCCTAGTAAAAATTTAGTTTTTTTACTGTAATCAATCGTTTTGTCATAATAGTATTTAGCAGAATCATATTTTCCAATGTCACTGTAAACAAATCCACTGTATAAAAGCGATTTAAAGGCTCCAACTTGATAGTTTGCTTTTAAACTTAATAGATGTACTTTTTTATATAATTGTATTGCTTTTTTAGGCTCTTTTTTTTCGAAAGTATACGCTTGATCTATTAATTTTTTAATAGAAATGGTGTCTTTTTGAGCCATAGCTTCGAAATAAAGTAGAAAAATAATTATATAAAAATAAGGTTTATACATTGCAACTATTTTGGTGTGAGTAAAATAACGAAATAAATAGATTGCTTCTACTCTTTTGGCAAAAAAAGAGTAGAGAACAATCGTTAACAAACTAAAAAACTACTTATTGTTTCATTATTTTCTTCTGAAAAACACTTTCTCCTGAATGTATTTTTAAAATATAAATTCCATTAGAAAATTCGCTAATATCTATTTGAGAAGTATTTTCAGTTTTTATTGAAACTGTTTTCCCTAAAATATCTACTATTTCAATTTTATCGACTGGAGTATTTTCAACTGACGAAATTGTTATTGTTCCTTTTGTTGGGTTGGGGAAAATTGAGAATTCACTAGTGAAAAAACCCCTAACATCTAAAGTTGTCGGGCAAGCAACTGCTACGGGAGTTAATTGATTTAGGTTATTTCCTGTTCCTAATTGTCCGTTAGAATTATTTCCCCACGCCCAAAGATTATCATCTGTTCGTAAGGCAATTGAATGAGTTTGATATTTACTTACTTTTTTCCAAGTATTGTTTGAGCCTATTTGAGTTGGAATATGTTTGTCTGTAGTGGTTCCATCACCTAATCTTCCATTTAAATTATAGCCCCAACCCCATAGTGTACCATTTGTTTTAATAGCATAGGTTGATTCGTCTCCCGAAGTAACAAAACTCCAATCATTATCAGTTCCTATTTGAGTTGGAATGTTCCTAAGGGTTGTTGTTCCATCTCCTAATTGTCCATAATCATTACGACCCCAAGCCCAAAGTGTACCGTCTGTTTTAATTCCCAAAGAATGTCTGTAATCTCCAGCTACTACAGTGTTCCAATTGTTGCTTGTTCCTACTTGCACAGGTATGTTTGAAGAACCAGAACCTGTTCCTAATTGTCCATGGCTACCGATTCCCCAAGCCCAAAGTGTTCCATCGGTTTTGAGAGCCAGCGTAAAATAGTTACTTGCACTCACAGATTTCCAATTGGTAGCAGTACCCACTTGTACAGGCACATTTTGGTCAGGAGCGCTACCTATGCCTAATTCTGCAAATACATTATCGCCCCAAGCCCAAAGCGTACCATCCGTTTTTACAGCCATACTGTGATAAACCCCTGCACTCACAGAATCCCAATTGGTGGCTGTACCTATTTGTGTTGGATTAGCCAAAGTTCCACCAAAAACGCCATTACCACATCGTCCATCACCGTTTGATCCCCATGCCCAAAGTGTTCCATCTGTTTTTATTGCTAAATTATGATCGACTCCTTTGCTAATGGTTTTCCAATTAGAATCTGTACCAAACTGAGTTGGCGTGTAGTTTGTTAGGCTAGAACCCCAAGCCCAAAGTGTTCCATCATTTTTTAGTGCTAACGAAGTAACATAACCTGTTTCTATTTCTTTCCAGCATTGACTTGATGCAGAAGTTGCAGTAAGAATAACAAAAAGAACGGTAATAAGTTTTAATGTAGTTTTTTTCATGATTATTAGTTTTTATTTTTTACTGTTTAATTATTTTTTTTGCCAAAACATCTATACCAGAATAGATTTTGAAAACATACATACCATTTGACAAATGTGAAATATCAACTTGAGAAGTATTCCCAGTTTTAGTAGCTACTCTTTTTCCTAAAATATCAAGTATTTCAATTTTATCAATGGAAAGATTTTCTTCATTTGAAATGGTTACTATTCCTGTTGTTGGGTTGGGATACATATTGATTCTAAATTTTGCGATTGTATTTTCAGAAATATTTAATAACGGTACACTTCCTAAATATAAATTATCATAAATAGCATCGTTATAAACCCCAGTTCGTCTAATGGAATGTAATTTTATTTTTATTATTCTTGAATTTACAGGTGCTAACAAAGTACCATTTACATTACTCCAAACCGATGCGTCTGAAAAAGGGCCAAAACTAAACTCATTTAAAAGTAAATTGTTGGCATCAAAAAACTGAATAAATATATTGGATTGATCATTTGTTCCTTGCTCAAAAGTTCTTACAAATCCATTAAAAAAATAATTTTTAGAACCTAAATCTATGTCATTTGCATCGCTAGAGATATTTATGGTTTGTTCTAGTTCGCTTACATTTTGACCATTTATATTTTGAACTTCATTTTGGGCATAGAACCAAAAAGTACCATGTGGAACTGTATTTGCTTCAAAATTAAAATCAACTATGTTGTCATAGCTTATCCACTTATTACCAATTGTTTCTGTCCAAAACGGAATTTCTCCATTTACCATGGGTTCCTCTGCACTGGGATTTAGAATTAAATTTTGTGAATTAGTAATAGAAGTTGCAAATAAGAATAAAAGCAATAGCGTAAAATTTTTCATAATAAATAGAGTTTTTCAGTTTTTAAATAATTACTATCGCAAGCTACTCACACATAATTGTTTAATTTTCAGGGTATTTATTGATTTTTGAAACTAAGGGTTTCCCCTGATTAAAAAAGTTATCTATTGTGGCTAATTCTATTTTATGTAACTTTGATATTATTTCACAAAAAATGAAAGTCGCCTTAATCCAATCTTCCTTATTCTGGGAAAATCCAAAAGCCAATCGAAACCATTTCGAAGAAAAAATCAATGCTCTTACTGAAAAAGTAGATTTGATTGTATTACCAGAAATGTTCTCGACGGGTTTCACGATGAATCCAGAACTTGTTTTTGAAACCATGCAGGGTGAAACTATTCAATGGCTACAATCATTGGCGAAGGCTAAAAATAGCGCCATCACAGGAAGTTTGGTCATCAAGGAAAATGGAAATTTCTACAATAGATTAGTGTTTGTTTTTCCCTCAGGAGATATTAAGATTTTCAACAAAAGACATTTATTTACGCTGGCTTTTGAAGATGAGTTCTATACTTCAGGTAACGAAAAATTAATTGTAGAATATCAAGGCTGGAAAATTTGTCCACTCATTTGTTATGATTTGCGGTTTCCAGTTTTTGCCCGAAATACCGAAAATTATGATTTGCTCATTTATGTTGCCAATTGGCCAAAGGCACGAATCAATGCTTGGGATATATTGCTCAAAGCCCGTTCGGTCGAGAATTTGTGCTATACGATTGGTGTAAACAGAATTGGTTTTGACGACAACAATTTCGAATTCGATGGACATTCGCAAGCAGTTGATTTTCTGGGGAACTATATTTTGGAACCCCAAGAAACCGAAGGTATATTCGTTGTAGAATTAAACAAAGAAAAATTGGTTGAAACCAGAAACAAATTCGGATTCCTCAATGACAGAGATACTTTCGAACTAAAACCCTGAACTAGCTTTTTTCTTTTTCTCCACTTTCTTTTTGGGTTCAGGTGTGTAAGGAATACTCAAATCAAAAACTTGTTCTATATCCCAATTGGCACGAACGTCAATTTCCTTTGATAAATAAATTATTTCTTCGGCTTGTCTTTTTTCTAAGAAGTTTCCAGTATCCCAAATTGCGTTTTTATTGTCGTCATAAATCGCTCTAAGCGAAAAAAGAGAAGGGTCGATAAAACTAAATTCAACTTTAGTTTTACTTTCGCAATATTCTGTGGCAACGACATCTCCAGCTTTATTGGTTAGTTGAATCATTACAGGAAATCGTTTTACGTTTTGTAAACTCACTTTCAGATTGCCATACTCTTCTAAACTTTTGGTAATCAATTTAAAGGAACTATTTTTATTGGATTGTTCTAAATAATCCGTAAATGCACCAGGCATAATTGTAAAAGTGTAGTTTTCGGAAAGTTCCTTTTTAAAATCAAATAGTATTTGTTGGTTAAAATCATCATATTTTGTAGTAAAAGCCACAGCAACAGAATCTTTATTGATCAATTTTATTTTCGAATTGTCGATTTTTGTTATTGGAGTGGCACTTTCTAATACAAATGAATCTCTAAAACCATTTGTTCTGTTTTGTGAAGTTGTGATATTTAGGCTGTCTTTTTTCTGTTCTTTAATTTTAAAAGTAAAATTCTTGTTGTATTTTCCTTTCGAAACTGCCAGAGAAAGCGAATCGACTTTCAATGGTTTATACCAAATCTGAAGCGAATCCTTTTTGGGGAATTTGGTAATTATTATCGGTAAATCGGTTTCTTTATTTTTCAATGTCAATTTCATTTCGTCGGTTTTTCCTTCATACGGAAAAATCAATCTGTTTCCTGATACTTGAATAGGTTTAAATGCTTTAAAAGGCAGCACTTCTTTGAATAATTTCAACTCATAGACAGTGTCGTTTTGGATGGTAATAAATTCTTTTTTAAATCCAATTTTATCCTTATTTGGGTTAAATTTATTATTAGAACCATAATCTTTCATCGCCACAAGCAAATATTTTCCCGCCTTTAAATTGTCTAATTTAAAAGTTTTCAAACTGTCTAAAGTGTTCGTGATGTATCGTGGAGTTTCTTTGTAAACCACAGAATCATTGAATTTATCATTTACCTCATAAAGCATTACCGAAACAAAAGATTCAACTTCTTTCTCATACCCATCTTTCACAGTACCTGAAATGAATAACGAATCGATAATAGCACCAGTAGAAAACACATATCTAAACTGACTCAAAGGGTTTCCCTCGTTGTTGTCCTCGATACTTTGTCCAAAATTGAAACTGTAAGTCGTGTTGGGTTGTAAAGTATCGTTTATTTTTATGGTAACAATTTTACCCACACTTGTAGGTAAAATTAATGGTTCGTTCTTCATTGGTGGCGAAATAATCAATTGCTTTTTCAAGTCTTTGAGCTTGATAAATTCGTCAAAAGTCAATTTGATTTCAGTTCCTTTAAAATTGGTGTTAAAGTTTTTTGGATAACTTGATTTTAAAACAGGCGCAAGTGTATCTTTCAAACCGCCAGTAATACTGCCTCTTTTGGCACAACTTGCCATTATTAAAACCAGCAGAAACAGAAAATATTTAGCGTTGTTTTTCAACATAAGGAATCGAAATTAAGATGGTACAAAATAACAATTATATTCGCTTTAAATGAAATGTTTTAATTTTTTATTGGGAGTTAAATCTAGTTGGGCTGTAAATAGTTCAGCTCAAAAAAAATTCTACTTTTGAATTAAAAAAAATTCAAATTATTTACTTGTAATAAAAACTTAAAAACCCTTATAGTTTTAAAATGATATTTAATTTTTTCACAAAAATAAGACGCTAATTTGTAACAAAATCATGTTGTAAATCTTCCCTAGTTGCGAGGCTGAAGTGGAACAATAATTTGTAATCATCCTATATCTAAAAACAGCGTTAATGACGATAATTTTATTAATATAAATACATTATAAACATTTGATGTAAGATAATTATTTTATACATTTGGGTGAAAATTTAACACGGCTTTGTTTACAGAAGTATATTTCAAATTAATTCCTAAAAACATAAAAAAAAGGAATTCATTTCACCCATTAAAGAATTAAAAAATGACAAAAAAACTACTGTTATTGATTATAACAATTTTACATCTTGAAGGATATTCTCAAATTACTTTTGAAAAGGGTTATATTATTGATAATTCTGACCAAAAAATAGAATGTCTAATTAAAAATATTGATTGGATATTCAACCCTGTGAATTTAGAATATAAAATATCTGAAGATAGTGAACCTATTTATGCAGATATAAAACTAATCAAAGAATTTGAAATTTTCAACAATAGTAAATTCGTACGAAAGACAGTGAAAATTGATTTATCGAATGAAAACATCTCTAATTTAAGTATTAATAAATACCCAGAATTTGTAGAGAAAACACTTTTTTTAAGAGTATTAATTGAAGGTGTTTCCAATTTATATCAATATGAAAGTAATGGTTTGTCAAGATTTTTTTACACTAAAAATAATTCAGAACAGATTGAACAATTGATTTACAAAAACTACTATGTTGCTAATAATGCTAATAATACTCTTGCAACAAACAATCAGTTTAAGCAGCAATTATGGATGGACTTAAAATGTGAAGCAATTGAATTGAATACAGTTGAAAAGTTAGAATATAGTAAAAATAGTCTAATGAAATTTTTTAAAAAGTATTATGAATGTACTAATCCAGGTTCTTTAAATGTTGAAGAAAAAAAGGAAAAAAAAGATTTATTCAATTTTTCAATAAGACCTCGTATTAACAATTCCTCAGTTTCTGTTCAAAATTTAAAAGTGACAACTTCAAAAGTAAATTTCAATAATGAATTAGATTTTGGTTTTGGGGTCGAAGCTGAATTTATATTTCCGTTCAATAAAAATAAATGGGCATTTGCGATAGAGCCAACTTATCAAAGTTTTAGCTCAGAGGAATCATTATATTCCGACTATATTGGAGGAACAAAACTAATTGTCAACGTAGATTATAGTTCTATTGAAGTTCCATTAAGTTTAAGACATTATTTCTTTTTCAACAAGAGTTCAAAACTATTCATCAATGCTTCTTATATACTTGATTTTAGTTTCAATTCTACCATTTCATTCAAATCACCAGATAATTTTATTTATGATAATTTAAAATTAAAATCAAACGGCAATTTTGCATTGGGTATTGGATATAAGTTTGAGGATAAATATAGTATGGAAATGAGATATCAATTTGATAGAGATATGTTGCCGTTGTCTGCAAATTATGTTTGGGATGCAAAATATAATGCAATATCTGTAATATTTGGATACACACTATTTTAATAAAGATTATCAAATCGAGTGTTTGTAAAATTTTCATATAGCTTTTAATTTTGTGTGCCAACAAAATCAAGTTATTCAAGCTTTTTGAACTTTCCGAAATTTAAAAATAGATTTAGCTAGACTTTACATCAAGAATGTGCCATCGCCATACAAACGATACTGATTTTTGCTCCGGGAATTTTCAGCAATGCGTGAGAACAAGCTTCTAAAGTCGAACCCGTCGTAAGTACATCATCAATCAAAAGGAAATGTTTGTTGTGGTCTTTTTCAGTAAATGAAACATCAAAAATAGTGTCGATTCCGTCGCTTCTATTCAAGAAAGTTTTCTTGGACTGCGTTTTAGAATATATATTCCGAACCAGTAAATTTGGATTATACGGAATATTCAGGCCTGTAGAAAGTGTTGTTCCAAAATTCGTTACTTGGTTGTAACCCCTTTCCTTGAGTTTTCTTTTGTGCAAAGGCACAGGAATTATTTCATCGACAGATTCTAGAATTGCCACTTTTTTTAAATCATCGGCATACCATTCGCCCAAAACTGTTCCAATTTCTTCTTGACCTTTGTATTTCAGATTGTGAATTAATTCCTGAACAATGCCTTTTTTGTGAAAATACAACAATGCCGAAGTATGTTCGACGGGAATTCTTCCGTAAAAATTTTTGAAAGCCTCATTTTCAGGATTCAAATGATGGTTCGTAAGCGGAATGTTGTGTCGGCAAAGTGTGCAAATCACGTTTTCATTCGATACCAAAAACGAATGACAACCGGCACAAACAGGAGGGAAAAATAGATTGATAATGCTTTTCAACATAAAAACTACATTTTTTCATAAAAATAGCAAAATCTAGGGTTCAAATTTCAAGAATGTTTCTTTTTTTAAGTTCACTTTTTATATTTTTGCACCACTATGGCAAAACAAGAAGATTTATTTAAGAATGTAGTTTCGCACGCAAAAGAATACGGATTTATTTTTCCGTCAAGCGAAATTTACGATGGTTTAAGTGCGGTCTATGATTATGCACAAAACGGAGTAGAATTAAAAAAGAACATACGCGAATATTGGTGGAAAGCAATGGTTCAAATGAACGATAATATCGTTGGTTTGGACGCGGCCATCTTGATGCACCCAACCACTTGGAAAGCATCGGGTCACGTGGATGCCTTCAACGATCCATTAATCGACAACAAAGATTCGAAAAAACGATACAGAGCTGACGTTTTGATCGAGGATTATGCCGAAAAACTGAATCTAAAAGCCAAAAAAGAAATCGAAAAAGCGAAAGTTCGTTTTGGTGACGCTTTCAACGAGCAAGAATTCATCACGACCAATGCAAGAGTGGTGGAATATCTGGCCAAAGAAAGAGAAATTCTAGAAAGAATGGGACGTTCTTTGGGCTCTGGCGACTTGGAAGATGTGAAAGCGTTAATTGAAGAATTGGAAATTGCTTGTCCTGAATCGGGTTCGAGAAACTGGACAGACGTGAAACAATTCAACTTGATGTTTGGCACTAAATTAGGCGCTTCTGCAGATACAGCGATGGATTTATACTTACGTCCTGAAACTGCTCAAGGTATTTTTGTAAACTTCTTGAATGTACAAAAATCAGGAAGAATGAAAGTTCCTTTTGGAATTGCACAAACTGGTAAAGCGTTTAGAAATGAAATCGTTGCGAGACAGTTTATCTTCCGTATGCGTGAGTTTGAACAAATGGAAATGCAATTTTTTGTGCGTCCAGGCGAAGAAATGCAATGGTACGAACATTGGAAAACGGCTCGTTTGAACTGGCATTTGTCTCTTGGTTTAGGAAAAGAAAATTACCGTTTTCACGATCACGAAAAATTAGCGCATTATGCTAATGCTGCTGCCGATATTGAGTTTAATTTCCCTTTTGGATTCAAAGAATTAGAAGGAATTCACTCTCGTACCGATTTTGATTTGAAAGCACACGAACAATTTTCAGGTAGAAAATTACAATATTTTGATTCTGAATTGAATCAAAACTACGTTCCTTATGTTGTGGAAACTTCAGTAGGGTTAGATAGAATGTTTTTGGCCGTTTTCGCTACTTCGTTAAAAGAAGAAACCCTGGAAGATGGTTCAACAAGAACAGTTTTGAAATTACCAGCAGTTTTAGCGCCAACAAAAGCAGCCATTTTACCATTGGTAAAAAAAGATGGATTACCAGAAATCGCACATAAAATCATCGATGATTTACGTTGGGACTTCAATGTAGCTTATGATGAAAAAGATGCCGTAGGTCGTCGTTATAGAAGACAAGATGCATTAGGAACTCCTTTCTGTATCACGGTAGATCACCAAACGATTGAAGACCAAACGGTAACTATTCGTCATCGAGATACGATGAAACAAGACCGTGTAGCTATCGCCGACTTGAAATCAATTATCGAGAATGAAGTTTCGATGAAAAACTGGTTGATGAAAATGTAATTACAGATTCGTTTATATAAAAAAAGGCTTCTCGAATTGAGAAGCCTTTTTTTTGTATGTTTTAAAATCTATAGCCTAATGTTATTCCGCCGCGTCCAACTATTTCAAAATCGGAATCGCTGCTGTTGAATAAATTTCGTCCTATTCCACCATTTATTTCAAATATGAATCCTTTTTTGGTTACCCATTTTGCTCCTAATCCAAAACCCAGAGCGAAATCAGTTCTAGTAACATCATCATAACTTGAATAATTGCTTGCTTCAGTATAAATGGAATCATCATAAGAATTTAACATTCCAAAACCCTCTACAAAAAATCCTGCGGCTGGTTTTTTACCAAAATAAAAGCGGTAATAAGGAGTAAGGCTAAAATTCACATCGATTTCATTCTCATATGGTACAAAAAGAGAAACACCTACTCCAGATTCTTCGTTTAGTAAATGTTCATAAGTAACTTCCAATGCACCTGCTACCAAAAACAAGGCATTTCCTTTAATTTCGTTTTTTGGAAAATCGACATTTGTTTTTTCTTGGCTGTAGCCAATGGTAAAAATAAACAAGCATAATAAGACTAATAATTTTTTCATGGGTTGAATTTTTTATTTCAAATGTATAAATAATTTCTGATACATTGAAAAGTTGAAAAAGAAAAAAATAGCAAACAAAAATACTTATTTGTTGCGCTTTATCAGATTTATTTGCACTTCATCTAAATATGTTAACATTTGTTAATTAAATATTAACAACTTCAATGGAAAATGATGCAAATGTTTATTTTTAACATGTTAAATGAGTTTTTTTTTAATAAAAAATGAAAGATTTATTTAATTAGTTTCCCCAAAACTACTAGAACACTTAACAATTTGAAGTTTTTACTTCAAGCGTCTGATGTTATGCCTAACAAATTAGGATAAAACATTGATGAATTACCCGTACATTATTATTGACGACGATCAAGAAAGTGTTTTGAAAACAAAAGCAATTGCTGATGGTTTTTCGGAGCTTGTCTTTGTAGCTTCGGCTAATAATTATTCGGATGGTTTAAATTTAATTCTCGAACATACTCCAAAATTAATTTTTCTCGAAATTGATCCAGCCGATACAACGAGCAATTTATCATTGGCACTTATCAATGAATTGTATCGCTATCTAAAAGAAATTCCCAAAATAATCATTACTACTCACAAAAAAGATTTGGCCTTTGAAGCCATACAATATGAAGTGGCTGATTATATGATTAAACCGTTGAAGCGAATTGATTTTATAAAATCAATTCTTAAAATAAAAAAATCAATTGGCGAAGAGGAAGTTTCTATTGCACAAAATCAAGTTATAAAAACGCCTCAGGAACTTAAAGTAGAACAACCGCAAACACCGGATTATTTTCAAGAACCCATAGAAGAAGAAATTCTAGATCTAAATGAAAACACTCAAGAACTTACATTAGAACAACCTCAATCTACTTCTGAAGAAACAATAGAAGAAGAAACAATAGAAGAAATAATAGAGGAGGATATTGCACTTGTCGATGAAACAAAAGAGTTTTTAGAAGAACAAATTCCAGAGGCTTATTTACAACAACCAAATCCAAATATTGAACAACCTCTAATATTATGTATTAAATCTTATGGGGATTATCGATACATTGATGCCAATGATATTTGCTATTTCCAGGCCGATAATAATTCGACAGATATACATTTAAACAATGGCGAAATGGTTACTGCTTTCAAAACATTAAAGCATTTTGAAGGCGTTTTGCCTTATCCATTTGCCAGAATTCACAACAGTTATATTGTAAATCGCAATTATATTTCCAGAATTCACACCGGAAATGCGGTCTGTTATATTAAAAATACCACTACAAAACTTCCATTTTCCAAATCTTACAAGGAAAATGTAGATTTAATTATCTCTGAATTTGCCAATGGCAATTATTTGGAAATTTAAAAAATATCCATCTACCCAAATTTGACGGTCATCCACTATCAAACGACCACATTCTACCAAAAACGCCCGTTTTTACTGCAATTTTCGAAATAGACGATGTAGTTTTACACCGTGATTCAGTGCTATCTACTGTTCACAAAACTAACGTAAAAACGAAATAACAATATAAAAACCCCACATTATGAAAAAATCATTTTTAACCATCGGATTACTAACATTGGTAATGATATTAACTTCTTTCACTACACCTGTAACTAAAACTGATCTTTCAGGTCAAGGAGCAACAGGAGGAACAGTTAGATTAGATCTTTCAGGTCAAGGAGCAACAGGAGGAACAGTTAGATTAGATCTTTCAGGTCAAGGAGCAACAGGAGGAACAGTTAGATTAGATCTTTCAGGTC